>CAXSFF010000033.1:0-10864 GCA_964236035.1 uncultured Acetobacteraceae bacterium | reverse complement strand
GTGCCGCCGGGGCTGTAGTCCTCCCGCACCGTGCCCCATTGCCGTTCGCTGAGGTACGGCCCCCAGCGCCGCCAATCCTCGCCCCGTTCCGCCGCCAGCATGCGGCGGCCCTCGGCGGTGTCATACAGCGGATCGGCCAAAGCTCAGTCTCCTTGCAGCATCGTCTCGATCCGGATCAGCTCGCCCAGCGACCAGGCCTGGAACGGGCAGCCGCCGGGGGCATGCGGCGCGTCGCCGTCCACCACCTCCGACACATGGCCCAGCCCGGCCGCGTGCAGGTGGGCGTGCAGCGGCGGCAGGAAGCGGGCGCGGCCCTCGGCCCGGGTCTCCGGCGTGTCGCCTTGCGCCGCCAGCCAGGCGGCGACGAACGGGCCCAGCAGCCACGGCCAGGCGGTGCCCTGATGGTAGGCCTCGTCGCGTTGCACGGGGCCGCCGGCGTAATGCCCACGGTATGCCGGGTCGGCGGGCGACAGCGTGCGCAGGCCGAGCGGGGTCAATAACTCGCGCTCCACCAGCGCTACCACGCCCCGCGCCAGTTGCGGCGTCAGCACGGGGATCGGCAGGCCGCCCGCCGCCAGCACCTGGTTCGGCCGCACCGAGCGGTCGAGCCTGCCGGGTTCGCCGTCCGCGTCCAGCACGTCGATCAGGCCGCCGCTGCGGCGGTCCGCGAACCGCGCCATGAAGTTGTCGCGCGCCCGCAGCGCCGGGCCGACCCAACGGTCGCCGTCCGGCCATTGCCCGGCGATCGCCAGCGCGTTGATCCACAGCGCCTGCACCTCGACCGGCTTGCCGATGCGCGGCGTGATCACCCGGCCGTCGACTTTGGCGTCCATCCAGGTCAGCTGCACCCCGGGCATGCCGGCGCGCAGCAGGCCGTCCGCCGGGTCCATGGCGATGCCGAACCGGGTGCCCTCCGTGTAGCCCTGCAGGATCGCCAGCGCCGCCGCGCGCAGCTTCTGCGCCACCGTGCGCGACGCGCCGCCGGCGGCGATCAGCTCGTGCGCCACGACCACGAACCACAGCGAGGCGTCGACCGTGTTGTACTCGGGCGCGCCGTCGCCATCAGGAAGGCGGTTGGGCAGCATGCCTTCGCTGACCATGTCCGCCCAGGTCAGCAGGATGTCCGCCGCCTGCACCAGGTGGCCGCGCGCCAGCAGCAGCCCGCGCATGGCGATGAAGGTGTCGCGGCCCCAGGCGCCGAACCACGGGAACCCGGCCAGCACCATCTGCCGCGGCCCCTGCCGCATCAGGTAGCAGGACGTGGCCGGCCAGGTCGGGTCCGCCACGGCCGTACGCCGCCTGCGCTCCTCGGCCGCCAGCGTGTCGGGCGCGGCGTGACCGACGGACCCGGCGCGCAGCACCAGCGCCGCCGGCTGGTACGGGGCGACGTCCCACGTGAACGTGCCGGGCGAGGCGAGGTCCTCCTGGTCGTCGAGGCCGCGGGCACGCTCGGCCGTGTACAGGAACCGGCGGAACCAGACGGGGTCGTCGGCCCAGGCGAAGCCGCCGCTCGCGGTGATCGACGGCAGGCCGGGGTAGGGGGTCCAGCCCACGCCGCCGTCCTGATGCGTGGTGGTGAAGTCGAACGCCGGGTTCTCGTGGTGCAGCGCGTGGTAGTCGCGGCCCGACAGCAGCGGGCGCACCACGAGCCGCATCGCGTGGTCGGCGTTCCAGCGCAGCAGCGTCTCGCCGGATGCGTGGCTGACCAGGATTTCCTGGCTGATCTCGGCGCCGCTCGGCAGCACGAAGCGCCAGGTCGGCCAGGGTTCGGCGGTGAAGTGCACGATATGGCGCGCCCCGTCCGGCCACACGGCGTCGGGCGCATAGCGGTGGCTGTTCAGCGCGAACCGCCTGCCCGCCGTCTCGACCCAGATCTCGACGTCGTTCACCAGCACGAAGCGGCGGGCCGGCGGCACGGCGGCCAGCAGCAGCGCGTGGTAGCGGCGGGTGCGGATGGTGTCGACGGTGCCGGACGCGAAGCCGCCGCATCCATCGGCCTCAAGCCACTCGGCCTCCGCTGGGGTATCCATGCCATCTCCGCTGCTCGCCCGGCAGCATGCCTTTTGTGCAGGGCAGCGTGAAGGCCCGGCGGTGATTTAGGTCGCGCGCCCGCCCGTGGGCGGATAGGGTCGCCGTCCCACCACAAGGCAGCCTCCGCGAGCAATGACGCCGACCGCAACGTTCGAGCTGGTGCTGGCGCTGCTGGCGGCCGTGATCGCGCTCGAGCTGCTGGCCCGGCGCGCGCGGCTGCCCCCGGCCGCGGCGCTGATCGTGGGCGGCATCGTGCTGGCGCTGCTGCCGGGCGTGCCAGACCTGCAGCTCGACCCCGACCTGGTGCTGGTGCTGTTCCTGCCGCCGCTGCTGATGGCGGGCGCTTTCTTCACGGTGTGGCGGGACTTCCGCCGCGACCTGGAGAAAATCCTGCAATTGGCGGTCGGCGTGGTGGCGTTCACCACCCTGGCGGTCGGCGTCGTGGCGCATCGGGTGGTGCCCAGCCTGCCCTGGGCGGCCTGCTTCGCCCTCGGCGCCATCGTCTCGCCGCCCGACGCCGTGGCGGCGAGGGCGGTGCTGCAGCGGCTGACCCTGCCGCGGCGGATGAGCGTGGTGCTGGAAGGCGAGAGCCTGGTCAACGATGCGTCCGGCCTGGTGTTGTACCGCATCGCCGTGGTGGCGACGCTGACCGGCACGTTCAGCGCCGGGCAGGCGTTCGTCAGCTTCGGCGTGGTCTCCGCCGGCGGCGTGGCATTCGGGCTGGCGTGCGGCTTCATCGCGAACCAGTTGTTCAAGCGCCTGCCGCGGTCCGAGCTGAGCATCGTGGCAAGCTTCCTGGCCGCCTGGTCCGCCTACATCGGGGCGCAGGCGATAGGCGCGTCCGGCGTGCTGGCGACCGTCGCCTGCGGCCTGGTCCTCGGCGCCAGGCAGCACGCGACGCTGACCGCCGAGACCCGCATGCGCGCCAACGCCGTGTGGGAGGTCATGGTGTTCGTGCTGGAATCGTTGGTGTTCATCCTGATCGGCCTGTCGCTGCGCGGCGTGCTGGAGCGGCTGCAAGCTTCCGGCGCGTCGCTGCCGCAACTGGCGCCGCCGGTGCTCGCCATCATCGCCGCCGTGGTGGTGAGCCGCTTCGTGTGGATAGTCCCCGCCGTCTATGTCGGGCGCCTGTTCCGCCCGGCGGGCAAGGCAACCCCCTTCGCGATCCCCGTGGTGCTGAGCTGGGCGGGCATGCGCGGCGTGGTCAGCCTGGCCGCCGCACTGGCCTTGCCGGTGGGGTTTCCCAGCCGCGACTTCATCCTGGCCACCACCTTCGCCGTCATCCTGGTCACGGTGCTGGTGCAGGGGGCGACGCTCGCGCCGCTGATCCGGGCGCTGGGCCTGGACCGGCTGCCTATCACAGCCGACGAGACGTTGCTGCCGGAAGCCGAGGCGCGCGCGCGGATGGCCACGGCGCAGCTGCAAGCGGTGCAGGCGGCCTCCGCCCAGGCCGACGGCAGCCACCGCCATCCCCGCCTGTTCGAGCAATACAGCTACCGCGCCGCGGCGTCCGCCCGGTTCAGCCAGGCCGAGGTCGAGCTGGCGCCACGGCGGCACGAGCATTTCACGGTGATGCTGGCGGCCGTGACCGCCGGGCGCGACGAGGTGCTGCGCCTGCATGATGCCCGGCAGATCCACGACGACGTGCTGCGCGCGCTGGAGCAAGAGCTGGATTTGGAGGAACTCACGGCCAGGCGCTATCTGGACTGAGACGCGCATCCCCATAGGACATCCACAACCATGAACCCGACCGATCCGCCCGGCGTCCCATGCGGGTGCCCTCTGCGGGTGATCGGCTTCGCGGGATGGAGCGGCAGCGGCAAGACCACCTTGCTGTCCCGGCTCATCCCGGTGCTGGTCGCCAGCGGCCAGCGCGTGTCGAGCATCAAGCACGCCCACCATGACTTCGACATCGACCGGCCCGGCAAGGACAGCCACACCCACCGCCTCGCCGGCGCCACCGAGGTGCTGATCAGCTCCACGCAGCGCTGGGCGCTGATGCACGAGCTGCGCGGCGCACCGGAACCGACGCTGGCCGAGCTGGTCGCCAGCCTGGCGCCGGTCGACCTGGTGCTGGTCGAGGGCTTCAAGCACGGCAGCCACCCCAAGATCGAGGTGCACCGGCCCTCCGTCGGCAAGCTGCTGCTGCAGCCGCAGGACGCGCATATCGTGGCGGTCGCCACCGATGATCCTGACGGGATGCCTGGGCTGGCGGTTCCGGTCCTGGACCTTGGCGACATCGCCGCGATTGCTGCGTTCGTGCAGCGCCATGCGGCCATGGTCGGATAACGGCGTCTTCTTACACCCGCGACCATGGCTTCTCCGACCCTTCTCCCCTCCCCTTGCGGGAGGGGCTGGGGGAGGGGTGGCCACGCGCAGGGTGGTTGGCGTGGCCACCCCTCCTCCCGGCCTCGTCCCGCAAGGGGAGGAGGAGCAGTCAACTTCCGACACCGGTTGCGTTGCAGATGCCGCCTACAAACGGATGTCCGCCAGCGTGGTCAGCGTGACGTGCCCGACCATCCCCGGGCCGTGCGTCAGGTGCCAGGCGGTGTACTGCTCGGAATACGTCTCGCCCGCCATACCATCGACCGGCAGCACGACCTGGTAGCCGCGCAGCACCGACTCGATCGCCGTGGTGATCACGGCGCCCTCCGCGGACGTGCCGACGATGACGACGGTCTTGATGCCCTTCACCCTCAGCAGGGCATCGAGGTCGGTGCCGAAATACTTGTCGACGCCCGACTTCACCGTCGGCTCGTCCCCGGCCGGCGCCACCGCGGGCAGGATGTCGGCCGCCGTGCTGCCGACCACCAGGCTGTACACCACGAACATCCCCGCCTTGCGCGCCTGACCCAGGAACGCCTGCACCCCCGGGATCATCGGCGGGCAACGCGGGCGGCGCTGCTCGTTGCAGGTCTGCTGCACCAGGTCCAGCACCAGGAACGCGGTGGTCGCCGGGTCGACGGCCACGGGCTTCAGCTCCGGCGGCGGCGGCGGCTTGATGTTCGCCCACTCCGCGATGATCGTGTCGGCCCGTGCGGGAAGCATCGGCGACAGCAGCGCGGCGGCCAGGGCAAGATGCTGGATTTTCACGGAAAGCCTTTCACGGCTGGAGCAGCTTGCGGATTGCCGTGATGCCCTCCATGGCGACGTCCAAAAGCGGACGAGCCCTGCTCGAAGCACCGCCGGAAATCGATCCAGCGCAGCTCCACGGCGTCGTACTCCGCCTGCTTGGCAACCGCCAGCACGATGGGAAGCGGCATGGTGTCCAGCGTCCAACTGTGCAGCGCCAGCCGGGGCGGAGTGTTCCAGTGCATTGCGGCCACCCTTTCGCAGCCCGTCAGACGCTGAGGGGCAGGGCGATATCCTCCAGCGAGCGGCCCTCCGCGTCGACCCCCAGCCACAGCTCCATGGCCGCGCCCGCCAGCATCAGCATTCCGGCGACCGCATAGCCGCCGCTCAGCGCCCAGGCCGAGTCCGCCTCGATCAGCCGGCCGAACAGCCATGGCGCCGCCGCGCCGCCGATCAGGGTGCCCAGCGCATAGAACACGGCGATCGCCAGCGCCCGGGTCTCCAGCGGGAAGATCTCGCTGGCGGTGAGGTAGGCGGAGCTGGCCGCCGCCGACGCGAAGAAGAACACCACCACCCAGGCGATGGTCTGCGTGGTGGCGTCGAGCAGACCCGCGCCGAACAGCAGCGCCACCGCCATCAGCAGCAAGCCGGACATGCCATAGGTGCCGGCGATCATCTTCTTGCGCCCGACGGTGTCGAACAGCGGCCCCAGCACCATCGGGCCGATGAAATTGCCGGCGCAGAGCGGCAAGATGTACAGGCCGATCGAAGCGTTCGGCACATGCTCGTAGTGCTGCAGCACCAGGCCGTAGGTGAAGAACACGGCGTTGAACAGGAACGCCTGCGCCACCATCAGCGTCAACGCCAGCGCGCTGCGACCGCGGTGCGCCCCCAGCATGGCGCCGAAGATCAGGCCGAAGCCGAAGCTTTCGCGCGGATGCACCGTGAGCGTGCCCTCGGCCGCCGGCAACGCGCCGCCGACCTGGTGCTCGATGTCCGCCATGGTGGCGTTGGCCTCGGGCATGCGGCCGTGCGTCACCAGCCAGCGCGGGCTTTCCGGCACGATGCGGCGCAGCAACAGGATCGACAGCCCCAGGATGCCGCCCACGCCGAAGCCCAGCCGCCAGCCCCAGTCGACCGGCACCCAGCGCTCCGACACCAGCGCCAGCGACGCCGCCGCACCGACGGCGGCGCCCGCCCAGTAGCTGCCGTTCACCATCAGGTTGATGCGCCCCCGCAGCCGCGCCGGGATCAGCTCGTCGATGGCGGAGTTGATCGCCGCGTACTCGCCGCCAATGCCTAGCCCCGTGATCGCCCGGAACGCGGCGAAGCTCCAGAAATTCCAGGCGCACGCCGACAGCAGCACGCCGAGCACGTACACGCCCAAAGTGACGTTGAAGATGAACTTGCGGCCGAGGCGGTCGGTCAGCCAGCCGAAGCCCAGCGCCCCGATTACCGCCCCGATGACGTACGCCGACGCCGCCGAGCCGACGTCCCGCGCCGTCAGCCCCAGCGTGCGATGGTCCTGCAGCACAGGGCCGAGCGAGCCGACGATGGTGACTTCGAGGCCGTCGAGCACCCAGGTGATGCCGAGCGCCAACACAACCAATAAATGGAACCGGCTCCAAGGCAGCCGGTCAAGCCGGGCCGGGATGTCGGTGGTGAAGGCGGGAGTTGCGGAATCCATCAGGCGCAAACACCAGGCGTATGACGCGGTTGCTTTGGCAGGGGATTTCGAAGTGCCCGCCTTGCTAACCTTCCGCTAACCCTGCGATGATCTACTCGGCGCATGCGCCTCCAGGACATCGCCCAGGCGCACGCTTGGCCAGTCATCGAACACTGGCGCCTGCCGCGGCTGGGCAGCCGGATCGATGCGGTCGTGCTAATGCCAAACGCCATCGTCGCCTGCAACCTGCGCGCCGGAAAGCGGCACGCCCGGCGGGAGCGTGACGCCATCGAGGATGCGGCGCTTGATCTACAGGATTTCCATGCCGGCAGCCGCGCGCATCCGATCGTGCCGTTGCTCGTCACCGCCGATGCGGTTGCTGGCAGCGCAACGCGCCCATTGATGCTGCCGGGCGTCACCAGCGTCGTGGAGGCGAACGCGGCCACCCTGGCGGCGACGTTGCTGGACATCGCCCGCGCCGCCCCGTTCGGCGCCCCGCTCGACCCGGCGGCGTGGCAGGCAGCTGCGTTCCGGCCGGTCCCGTCGCTGATCCAGGCCGCGCGGCTGCTGTATGCCCGCCATGGCGTGACGGAGATCGCCACCGCGCACGCCGACGCCGAGAACCTGCGGGCCACGCGCCAGGTGATCATCGCCGCCGTGGCAGAGGCGGCGGCCGCGCGCCGGCCCGCCGTCGTGTTCGTCACCGGCATCCCCGGCGCCGGTAAGACGCTGTGTGGGCTGGACGCCGCCTTCGCCGGGGAGGCGACGTTCCTGACCGGCAACCCAACCCTGGTGCACGTGCTGCGGGAGGCGCTGGCGCGGGACGCCGCGGCGGACCTGCGCGCCGCGCGGCAACGGATGGAGGGCGTGATCCAGGCGCTGCCGGCGTTCCGCGACTGCTACGTGCGGGAGGGGGCGCCGCCGGAGCGGGTCATCATTGTTGACGAGGCGCAACGATGCTGGTCGGCGCGGCAGGCGGTGGCGAAGACGGCGCTGCGCCGCGTGGTGCTGTGGCAATCGGAGCCGGCGCACCTGCTCGACATCATGCAGCGGCGCGAGGACGGCCCCGTGGTGGTGTGCCTGTTGGGCGGCGGCCAGGAGATCCATGACGGCGAGGGTGGCCTCGCCGAATGGGGCCGGGCGTTGCAGGACCGCCCGGCGTGGCGGGTGCTGGCGCCGCCGATGGTGGCGGGGCAAGACGCACGCCAGACCCTGCCGCCGTTGCTGGCCCGCACCGAGGTCGCTGCGCTGCATCTCGCGGTGCCGGTGCGTCCGCTGCGGTGCCGGGCGGCGCCGGCCTGGGTCGACGCCGTGCTGGCGGGCGATGCCGCGGCGGCCAGCGCGATCGCTGCCGCGTCGGTGCCGTTCACGGTGACGCGCGACCTGGACACCATGCGGGCGCGGTTGCGCCGGGCCTGCCGCGGCACCCGGCGGTCCGGCCTGCTGGCCAGTTCCGGCGCGCGCCGCCTGCGGGCCGAGGGCCTGGGCGCCACCCTCTCGCATGACGACCCTGTGGCGGTGGTGCGCTGGTTCCTCGACCGCTTCCCGGACGTGCGCGCCTCCGACGCGCTGGAGGTGGCGGCGAGCGAGTTCTTCGTGCAAGGACTCGAGCTGGACGCGGTAGGCTTGTGCTGGGATGGCGACCTGGTGCGCCAGGGCAGCGCGTGGCAGGCGCGGGCGTTCCGCGGCACGGCCTGGACGCGACCGCAGGCGGCGGAGAGGGCGGCCAACCGGCTCAACGCCTACCGCGTCCTGCTCACCCGCGCGCGCTACGAGACGGTGATCTGGGTGCCGCGCGGCGATCCCACCGACCCGACCCGCGAGCCGGCGCTGCTGGACGCCACCGCCGCGTACCTGCTCGCGTGCGGCGCCCGCGCGCTTGAGGCGACCGTGCCGTTGGCGCAACATCCCGTGGAGGCGCGTGAATGTACGCCGCCTCTGGCCCTGAACGGGATGGGACTGCTTTGAAGACGCTCTGGCTCAGCCTGCTGTACATGCTGCTGGCCGGAAGCGCGTCCGCCGCCGACCTGAAAATAGCCACCTGGAACCTCGAATGGCTCACCGGCAAGCTGGCGGGCGACCCGGCGCTGCCTGCCGACGTGGTGCCGAAGACCGCCGAGGACCGGGCGCTGCTGCAGCGTTACGCGCTGGCGCTCAATGCCGACGTGGTCGCCTTGCAGGAGGTCGACGGCCCGGCGATTGCCGCCACGGTGTTCCCGCCCGACCGCTACAACCTCTTCTTCACCAACGACGACGTGGTGCAGCGGGTCGGCTTCGCCGTGCGCAAGGGCATCGCCGTCCATCGCAACCCCGACCTGGCCGCGCTCGACCTGTACCCTGACGCACGCTTCCACCTGCGCAGCGGCATCGACATCACGCTCGACCTCCCGGGCGGGCCGATCCGCCTGCTCGGCGTGCATCTCAAGACGGGGTGCCAGCGCGACCGGCTCGACACCAGCGCGCGGCCGCAATGCGCCACTATCCGCGGCCAGGTCCCCGTGTTGCAGGGCTGGATCGCGCAACGCCGGGCGGAGGGGGTGCCGTTCGTCGTGCTGGGCGACTTTAACCGCTGGATGGAGGGCGACGACCAGGTGCTGGCGGCGCTGCAATCATCGGGACCGTTGGCGCGGGCGACCGAAGGCCACGGCAGCCCATGCTGGGGCAAGGAACGGTTCATCGACCACATCCTCGCGGGTGGGGCCGCCCGCGCCTGGCTCGACCCGGCGACGTTGCGCGTCATGGTGTACCGGGAAGGACCGTTCATGAAGGAGCACCTGTCCGACCACTGCCCGGTCTCCGTCGAGTTCCACGTCCCCGGCTGATCCTTGGCCAGATCGGCGGGCGGCGCTATAATCCCCGCACGATCCAAAAGGGAGACGCCAGCATGGCCTACACGACAAGCGCCACCACCAAAGCCGGCCGCAACGGCCACGTCGACGGCGCCGAGGGACCTATCCACTTCGACCTGGCGATGCCGAAGGCGCTGGGCGGCTCGGGCAAGGAGGACGCCACCAACCCGGAGCAACTATTCGCCGCCGGCTACTCGGCCTGTTTCGGCAGCGCCATCATGGCGGTCGCTGGGTCGCAGAAGCTCCGTCCGGAGGACGTGCAGGTCACCGCCGACGTGACGCTGCACACTGACAACAACGACTTCTTCCTGTCGGTCAAGCTGGCCGCCAAGATCACCGGCCTCGACCAGGCGGCGGCCGAGCAGATCGTGCACAAGGCGCATGAGGTCTGCCCGTACAGCAAGGCGCTGCGCAACAACGTCCAGGTCGAGCTGACGGTACTCTGATGGCGACCGCCCTGGTCACCGGCGCCACCGCCGGGTTCGGCGCGGCCATCGCCCGGCGCCTGGTCGCGGCCGGCCATCGCGTGATCGCGGTGGGCCGCCGGGCCGAGCGGCTCGCGGCGCTGGCGGCGGAACTGGGCGGGCAGGTATTGCCGATCGCCTTGGATGTGACCGACACGGTGGTCGTCGCGGATTTGCCGCACGGCCTGCCGGAAGGCTGGGGCCAGGTCGACGTGCTGGTGAACAACGCCGGCCTGGCGCTTGGCCTCGACCCGGCGTTCAAGGCCGACCTGACGCAGTGGGACCAGATGGTGGCGACCAACATCACGGGGCTGATGCACATGACGCGGGCTTTCCTGCCGGCCATGGTCGAGCGCGACCATGGCCACGTGGTTAACATCGGCAGCATCGCCGGCAGCTACCCGTATCCGGGCGGCCACGTCTACGGCGGTTCCAAGGCGTTCGTGAAGCAGTTCTCGCTCGACCTGAAGGCGGACCTGGTCGGCACCAACGTCCGCGTCACCAACATCGAGCCCGGCCTGTGCGGCGGCACCGAGTTCAGCGCCGTGCGCTTCGGCGGCGACACGGCGAAGGCGGCCGAGGTCTACAAGGGCACCGTCCCGCTCACCGCCGAGGACATCGCGGAGGCGGTCGGCTGGGTGGTCAGCCTGCCGAAGCACGTCAACATCAACCGGTTGGAGATGATGCCGACCTGCCAGGCCTCTGGCCCGTTCGTGATCAAGCGCAGCTAGAGGGTCACAGCAGGCCCTGCTGGCGGAAGCTGGTACAGGCGCCGTTGCCGA
>CAXSFF010000032.1:0-10866 GCA_964236035.1 uncultured Acetobacteraceae bacterium | reverse complement strand
AGCGCGAGCCCGGCCTGGATGACCTCCAGCCGGAAGTCCGCATCCTCCTGGATGGCGGCCAAGCTCAGCCGCTGCGCGAACGGCCACACCGGCTGCACGTGCATGGCGGGCGGCAGGTTGGTCAGCACGCCCGCCGCGAGCACCACCAGCAACCCGACGCCCGCCTCGATGGCGACACTCCGGCACAGGCGATGCTTGGCGTGGGCGGCCCCGGTCGTCGCGAGCGCGGGCGTGAGCCGGAAGCGGTTGCTGGCGGCCAAGGCGAGCAGCCCCCCGAACAGCGCGAGCTTGAAGAGCGCCACCACTCCGTATCCGGTGCCGAACAGGCCCGGCAGCCCGCCGATCAGCACCCAGGACTGGAACCCCGCCGTCACGGCCATCAGCAGCACGCACGCCGTGCCCAGCGGCGAGAACCGGCGCGAGGCGCGTGCCGCCGCGTCCGGCGGAGCCGCGGCGACCAGGAGCAGCAGCGGCAGCAGCCCGCCCAGCCACGCCCCCGCCGCCAGGAGATGGACCACTGCCGACACGAGCAGGAGGCTCGGCCCGTCGTACATCGAGGCGGCATGGCTGTGCCCGGCTTGCAGCGCCGTCGCGACCGCAGCCGACCCCGTTGCAAGCCACAGGCGGCGGTCCCCCCAACCCGCCGCAAGCGCCGTCAGCACGAGGACGCCGAGCTGGGCCATCAGGAAGTGCCCGAACCGCGTGTCCGCCAGCACGGCCGGGACGGCGGATGCGCCGGCAAGGACGTTCGGCGCATCGGCGATCGAGGCGGCCTGCAACACCAGCCAGCCGAGTGCCGCCAGGACCGCGGCGGCCCAGCTCGACCGGGACAGCACGCGCCAGCGCCGTTGGAACACGGCAGCCTCGTCCACCGCCATGCGGGTTAGCACGGGGGGCGCCGAGGCAGCCCGGAACAGCAGGCAGCCGAACAAGGAGAGCAGGGCGGCGACCGCCAACCCTCGCAGGAGGGCGAGCATCAGCCCACCCTCGATGTCGAACGTAGGGAGCGCCCCGCTCATCGCCGGGCCTACGGGGCCACGGTGAAGGCGTAGCTGCCTTCCGTCTTGTGCGTGTCCGTGGCGGTGACGTGCCAGATCACCTTGTAGCTGCCCGGCCGCAGGGGCTGGAGGCCGACCGTCAGGCGTTTGTCGTCGCCGGCAGCGGCCTGCACGTCGCCCGAGTCCACGCGGGCGCCAGCCGCATCCTGCACCTGGATCGTGCTGAACTTCGGCTCGACCCCTTCCGTGTAGTCGATGGTGACGTTCGCAGGCGCCGTGGGAAGCGTGCTGCCGACGGCGGGCGTGGCGGACTTCAGGAAGGCGTGGGCCAGGGCTGGCCCCGATGCGGCCAAGCCGGCGGCCAGGACGACGGCGGCAAGTCGATTGCAAGGCATGGGTATCTCCGTCAGAAGACGTGCGTCGGGTGGATCGGCCGGCAGGCGCTGCGCTCAGAAGTCGAAGAGCGGCTTGCCGAGGCTGTTCGGGAACAGGTCGTCGAAGAACAGATGGAATTGGGCGATGACGCCCACGTTGGTGCCCGACGCCTTGTTGGCGGGAATCAGGGCCTCCAGGCCGAACTGGTAGCTGTCGCCCTCGTAGATGACGCCGGGTGCGACCACGAGCTGCATGCCCAGGTTGCTCGGCGACGAGGCCGGGGATGAATAGGCGACCTCGACCAGGGGTATGATGTGGCCGAAGAGACCGTTCAGGCCGACATCCTTCACCTGCGATTGCAGGTAGGGGATGCTGTACTGGAGCGAGAGGCCGCCCACCCAGCGGTTGGAGTAGCCGTTGTTGAATTGCTGGGAGGCGATGCCCGTGATCGGGGCGGTCGCGTTCGCCCCGAGGTTAGAGGGCGGCTGGCCCGCCTTCAGCTCCCTGTCCGCGATTGAGAAACCCGCCGTGCCCGTGATGGCCAGCGGCCGGAGCATGCCGATCGGCAGGTCGCCCAAGCCCTTGCCGAAGTAGACGGTCGGCGTGGTGTTGCCGTACTCGTCAGCCCCGATATGCGCGGCGCCGGTGCGGCCGAACTCCCGGATCAGGCCGAGCGAGACGATGAACTCGTGCGGCCCGTTGACGTAGCTCTGGAACTTGACGGTGCCGACGATGTCCTGGAACCCGGTGCGGGTCTTGTCGTGCTCGGTGCTGCGGACGACGTAGCTGTCGTTGATGACGACGCCGAGCCGTTCGGTGATGCGTTTGTCGTATTCGGCGCCGTAGGTGTACTGGTTGGTCGGGCCAGGGCCGCCATTGGCACCGGACCGCTGCCAGGTGAACGTCGGCAGCGAGGCTTCGTCCGCCACGCCGGGGTCGTCGATCGTGAGGGTGACGGGGAAAAGCCGGACCCCGGCGATGGCGTGCGCCGAGGCTGGGGACATGGAGACAGCAAGCAAGCTGGCACATGCCAGCGTGGTCATCGGAACCAGTCGGTTCATGGTTTCGCCTTGGCACGGAGGGATCACGAGCAGCGGCTTGGGTGCCGCTGCCGACGGGCGATCGGACTCAGGCCAGGCTGGGCGGGCCTCTCGGATAGGCGGCAATAACGATACGCGAGGGAGGCGCGCGCGCCTGTGGCAGAGCGCCCGACCGCATCGCCAGGCTTTGGCTTGGGACGGGGAGGAGCACGTCCGGCACGGGGATGGCCATGGACTGCGCAAGCGAAACGCTTAGCGGGCAAAGGGCGTAATCGGCCGCGTGATGCGGGATCGGCGGCTTGTCGTTCCCGCCCGTGTCGCTGCCGGCCTGGCAAAAGATGCTCGCGGCATCGAGGGCGGCGAGCTGGGATCGTGGCGACTCGTCGGGAAGCACGACGGCCCCGAGCGCCAGTTGGCCGACCAATGCCACGAGGACGGCCAGCAGGCCGCACGGGCGGGACGGACGCCGAAAGCGGTGGGGAAGCCCGAGGGACATCGTGCCGGATGCTATCACGATCGGGCCCGGCAGCAACTTGGCTTTATCTGGCGTCGTCAAACCTATGCCACGCAAATCGTGTCATGCGGGCAAAGGCGGGTTCGTCAGGCACCCGGCTTGACGATGCGGTTGCGCAGGACGCCGATGCCCTCGACCTCCAGCTCGACCACGTCGCCGGGCGAAAGGAAACGCATCTGCTCCAGGCCGCACCCATTGCCGACCGTGCCGGAGCCGAGGAACTCGCCGGCATGCAGCGTCTCCGAACGGGACACGTGGGCGATGCAATCTTCGAACCGCCAGGACATCTCGCTGGAACTGCCGCGTCCCCATTCCTCGCCGTTCACGCGCGCGATCATCGTGAGGGCGTAAGGGTCCGTCAGCTCGTCGGCGGTCACCAGGCAGGGGCCCATGGCGTTCCCGCCGTCGAAGTCCTTGCCTTTGCCCGGGCCAAGCTGACCCGGCATGTCTTTCGTCTGCTCGTCGCGGGCCGAGAAGTCGTTGAAGATCGTGTAGCCGAAGATGTGTTTGCCAGCATCGGCCTTCGCGATGTCGCGGCCGGGCGCGCCGATGTAGGCGCCGAACTCCAGCTCGAAGTCCATCCGGGCGGAGTAGGCTGGCCATTCGACATCCTGATCGGCGCCGATGACCGTCAGGCGGTTCGGATGGTAGTAGATCGGCCGTTCGTACCAGGTCTTGGGCACCGCCAGGGTGCCGTCGCGCTCCATCTCGTCCATCGCCGCCTGCGGGTCGGGAAAGCTTTGCGCGCGCACGAGCCGGGCCTGGCGGAACGCCTGCACGAGGTGCTTCTCGAAGCACAGGAAATCGCGCATCTGCGGCGGGCGCGGGATCGGCGCGAGCAGCCGCACGCCGTCGCGGCGGAGCAGCGACGACGATCCGGCCTGCCGCACTGCCGCGACCGTCTCGGCCGCGGCATCCAGCGCGCCGGCACCACCCTCCGCGATGGCCAGCACGCTGGCCAGCAACGGCGAACCTTGTCCCCATCGATCGGCAAACCCCTGCTGCAAGTCGACGACATGGCTGTCGCCGTCGATCAGCGCGCCGGCGCCGGAGCGGCCATCCTCGGCCTGGAACGTGACGAGCCTCATCTCATTGACTCCTTCGGTTGCGCATGGGTGCCGCCCGGCGCGGACCGCCGTCGAGCGCGTGGACGACGAAGCTCACCAGCTGGCTGACGACGGCGTCGTCAGTCTGGTCATCCAGGATGTCGCCCGACAGCCGCCTGACCCGCTCGGTGTTGGCCAGGAGCAGGAGGAGCGCGCCCAGGAAGACGTGGTAGGCCCAATGGATTTCCGCCCGGTCATGACCCGGCAACGCCCGCTCCATCGCCGCGATGAATTCCAGCGCGACCGGGTCCAGCAGGCCGGCGACGATGCCGCGCTCCTGCTCCTGCGGGTCGTTCACCTCGCGGGCGATCAGCCGGGTGTAGTGGCGGCCCGCCTCGGTATGGCGCATCTCGATCCAGGGCCGCGCGAAGGCGTCCAGGATCGCGGCCAGGCTCGGCGCCTTCCCGGACGCAGACAGGGCGAGCGCCAGGGATTCGCGCCGCCGCTCGTTGACGGGGTTGATGCGGTTCTCGAACACGGCGCGGTAGAGCATGTCCTTGGTGCCGAAATGGTAGCTGATCAATGCGATCTGCGCATCGCTCTCCGCGCCGATCAGCCGCAGCGAGACCCCATCGTAGCCGTAGGCCGCGAACAGCCGTTCCGCCGCTTCCAGGATGCGGTCCCGGGTCGAGGCTCGCTTCGGCTTGTCCTGCAGGTCCGCTTGCATTGCTCGCTCCGTATTATTTTATTAGTCGACTGACAAAGTTCTTGTCAATGGAAAAGCCGGACCATACGCTTGCAGCCGTCTGCAAGGGAGGACTCCACGATGCCGAAGTGGCAATTCACCAAGGGCATGCACGAGATCGGGCATGGGCTTTGGGCCTATCTGCAGCCGGACGGGTCCTGGGGCTGGAGCAACGCCGGGCTGATCACGGACGGCGACCAGACGATGCTGGTCGACACCCTGTTCGACCTGAAGCTCACGCAGGAGATGCTGGACGCGATGCGGCGCTCCGTGCCGGCCGCCGCGCACATCAACACGCTCGTCAACACCCATGCCAACGGCGACCATTGCTACGGCAACCAGCTCCTTGCCGGGTCGGAGATCATCGGCTCGGAGGCCACGGCGCATGAACTGGCGGAGTTCCCGGCGTCGGCCTTCCACGACCTGATGCTCGCGTCCGCGGGCGCGGGCGAGGGCGGCGCGTTCATCCAGGAGCTGTTCCGCCCGTTCGACTTCGCGGGCATCGCGCTCGCGCCGCCGACGCGCACCTTCAACGGGTCGCTCGACCTTCGCGTCGGCGACAAGGCGGTGAAGCTGATCGAGGTCGGCCCGGCGCACACGCGCGGCGACACGCTCGTCTACCTGCCGGACGACAAGGTGGTGTTCACGGGGGACATCCTGTTCAACGAGGGCACGCCGATCGCCTGGGCCGGCCCCGTGACGAACTGGATTGCCGCCTGCAACAAAATCCTCGGCATGGACGTGGATGTGGTCGTGCCCGGGCATGGCCCCGTGACGGACAAGCACGCCGTGTCCGAGATGCGCGACTACCTGCAATTCGTCATCGACGAGAGCGGGCCGCGGTTCGACGCCGGCATGTCGGCCACCGACGCGGCGTTCGACATCCCGCTCGGCAAGTACGCGCAGTGGGGCGACGCCGAGCGGATCGTCGTCACGGTGGCGACCCTGCACGCCGAGCGGCGGGGCGAGGCGATGAAGTTCGACCCGGTGCCGCTGTTCGCGCAGATGTCGAAGATGCGCTGCCAGCTCCGCACCTGCGCCTGCCACGGGGGACCGCTGCGGGCCGACTGAGGCCCGCCCGCATTGGAGCAACGTCATGACCAACCGTTGGGTCGCGCTGGCGATCATCTTCGTCTCGTTCATCCAGTTCACGCTGAACTGGTTCTGCATCATCCCCGCCTTCGGCAGCATCATCGGCGAGATGGGCCTCTCGTTCGCGCAGGTCGGCGTGATCGTGGGCACGTTCATCGCCGGCTACGGCATCGCCCACATACCGGGTGGCTGGATCGCCGAGCGGTACGGCCTGCGCACGGCGATCCTGCTGGGCATCGCGCTGGAGACCGCAGGCGCGGCGCTGTCGGGCTGGGCGCCGTCCTACCAGGCGCTGCTGGCCGGGCGCCTGCTGTGCGGCGTCGGCGGCTCGATCTACATCGGCAGCGCGGTGGGGCTGACGGCGGCCTGGTTCCATGACCGGGAGCTGGCGACCGCCAACGGGCTGATCACGGGCGTCGCCTTCACCGTCGGCGCGGCGGTCGGGCTGTTCGGCTGGGGGCCGATCGTGGCATGGGCGGGGTGGCGGACGGCGTTGCTGGCGGGCGCCGCGGTGGGCCTGGCGACGCTGGCGTTCATGGCGGCGCTGTTCCCGGCCCCGCCGGGCGCGGACGCCGATCTCCTGCGCGGCGAGCAGCTCAGCGGCGCGTCGCTGCGCCGGGTGTTCGGCAACCCGCTGCTGTGGGTGATGGGCCTGGCGTTCCTCGGCGGCTACGGCGGCTATTTCACCGCCGCCCAACTGCTGCCGCATTACGCGCAGTCGCACCTGAACCTCGATGCCGGCGCCGCCGAGGGCATCAGCGTCATCCTGCTGCTGAGCGGCATACCGGGCGCTTTCGCCGGCGGGTGGCTGGCCGACCGCGCCCTGGGCATCGTCCCGACCTTCCTGATCGCCTGCGTGATCGAGGGGGTCGCGCTGATCCTGGTGCCGTATGCCGGGCCGCTGGGGCTCGAACTGCTGGCGGCCGTGATCGGGGCGACGGCGATAGCGGCCTTCGTCGTGTGGGTCACAATCCCGGGGCAGCACACGGACGCGTTCCTGTTGTCCGACATTCCGACGGCCGCTGGCCCCATGTTGACCATCGTGGCGGTCGGCGGCGCGGTGATCCCGCCGCTGTTCAGCCAGATCGCCACGGGATGGGGATTCAAGACCGCATGGGCGTTCGAGGGCGTGGTCAGCCTTGGTTTCGCGCTGTTCGCCTGCCTGGCGCTCGCGCGTCGCAAGCCTGGCGCGTCGATCGCAGCCGCCCGGGTCAACTGAGGGCATTCGTCCGCCTCGACGATCGATCAGCCAGCGGCGATGATCGCCAGCAGCGCGTCGGCCGCCCGGCTGCGATAGCGTTCCGCATGCCGCAGGACGTGGAAGTCGCGTTCCGGGAGCGCCAGCGCCACCGCGTGCAGCAGCCCGGCCTCGATGCTGGGGGCAGCCGCCGAGGCGGAGATGGCGGTCGCCCCCATGCCAGCCTCGACGGCCGCGCGGACGCTCTCGTTGGACGGCAGCTCGAGCACCACCCGCAAGCTCGACGGTGCAATGCCGAAGCCCTCCAGGGCTGCCTCGAACACCGACCGGGTGCCCGACCCGGCCTCCCGCAGCACCCACTCGCTCTCGACCAGGCGCGCCGGGGTGATCGCGTCGCCATTCGTCCAGTCATGGTCCGGCCCGACCACGATCACGAGCTGGTCGCGCGCCACCACCCGGCTTTCGAGTGCGGAGGCGTCCACGGCGCCCTCCACGAAGCCCAGCTCGGCCGAGCCGTCGTGGACCGCGGCGGCGACCTGCGCCGTGTTGCCCACCGTGAGGCGGATGTCGATGCCGGGATGGCTTCGCCGGAACGCGACGAGATGCCTTGGCAGCCAGTAGCTGGCGATCGTCTGGCTGGCTTGGACCAGCAGGGTGCCGCGCTTCAGCCCGCCCAGCTCCGACAGCGCCAGCTCGGCCGATGCCGCCCGGGCCAGCACCGCCCTCGCCTCGACCAGGAACAGCGCGCCGGCTTGCGTCAGTTCGATCCCGCGGCCCACCCGGTGGAACAGCTTCGCGCCGTGCCGGCCTTCGAGCGCGGCGATCGAGGCGCTGGCCGCGGATTGCGCGATGTTCAGCGCCTCGGCGGCCCGGGTGACGTGCTGGCGCTCGGCGACCGCGACGAAGATGCGGAGCTGTTCGAGGGTCATCCAGGCAACATGGACGCGATCATCGAGAGCTGACAGGGCCTATAAGCTAGTCTTGCTCATCTCAGGCCGATGATGCTCAGAACGTCGTCACCGTGGATGTCGCGCACCTTCACGTCGCTCCGGTTCCACCACCCGCCGCCGAGCGCCTGGAACAGCGCTGCCGTGTCGGACAGCGGGGCCGCCTGCGCCTGAACCAGGGTCAGCTTCGCCTGAAGCTCCGTCTGCTCGGCGCTCAGCAGCCCAAGGTAGGCGATCTGGCCAAGGCTGAGCTGCACGCGGATGATGGCAAACGGCGCGTCGGCGGTGCCGGCGGCAGGGACATCGTGGCAGTGTGCTGGCGCGCGAGCGATGGTGGCGTCGCCGCACGCCCTAGTTCTTTGGCACCTTGTCCTTGCCGCGGCCCGGATTGGAGGTGTTGACCAGCTCCGGCGACTTCTGCGCCGACAGCGTCTCCTTCTGCGCCGACGTGTCGATGCGCTTGCTGCGGGTGAATGGCTCCAGCGTCTGGCTCGCGCCGGTCTCCAGGGCGCGCCTGATGCCCTCGATCACCCGCACGTCGGCGAAGCCTTCCTCGCCGTCCGGCTCCGGGTCGCGGCCGTTCAGGATGCAGTCCGAGAAGTATTTCAGCTCGCCGCCGAAATGGTCGGTGTTCTTGAAGCTGTCGTGCGACTGGCTTTCGCCGATGATCGACCGTTGTTCGAGCGGCTTGCCATACATGAAGCCGGGGTTCATGTGCAGGCTGCCCTTGGTCCCGACGGCGAAGTAGGAATCCAGCGTGTTCGCGTAGTACGAGACGACGAACTGCGCGATGCGGCCGTGCGGGAAGCGCAGCGTCACCGCCACGGTGTCGTCGAAATCGCCGAACCCGGCCTCCGGATGGCGGGAGCCGACGGCGGCGGCCACCTCGGTCGGCTCGTCGCCGAACACGGCGCGGGCGGCGTTGATCGGGTACGGTCCCATGTCCAGCCCGGGGCCGCCGTCCCAGCCGCTCTGGCCGCGATGGCCCTCCGGCGCCACCATCTGGGTGAAGGTCGAGGTGAACAGGATCACGTCGCCCAGCTCGCCGGAGCGGATGGTGTCGAGCGCAGCCAGGGTCGCCGGCTCGAAATGCAGCCGGTAGGCGACCATCAGCTTGGCCGACGACGCCTTTTCCGCTTCCAGTATCTCGCGGCATTTGGCGGTGGTGACTTCCAGCGGCTTCTCCACCAGGACGTGGATGCCGGCCTGCAACGCGGGAACGACGAACTCGGCGTGGCGCCAGTTCGGCGTCGCCAGGTAGATCGCGTCGATGGTCCCGGAGCGCAGCAGCGTGTCGAACTGGTCGTAGCGGTAGGTGTCGGTCACGCCGTACTGCTTGCCCACCAGGCGCGCCTTCTCCGGGTCGTCGGTCACGAAGGCGGCCAGCACGGAGTTGCCGGTGTGCTCGACGCCGGGCAGCATCGCCTCCTGCGCGATGTCGCCGAGGCCGACGACGGCGTAGCGGACCTTCTTGCCCGCGCTCAGGCCCAGTGCCGATAGGATGCTCATCGGTGTCTTCCTTGCCGCGCCGCGCGTTGCCGTTGCATGCGCCCGCTGCTTCCAACGCCGGCAACCACCGGGAGCCGCATAACTTCGATGCTCACATTCATAGGAGCGTTCGACCGGATTACGGCTATGTTAACTACGCAGCGCGGATCCCGCGCGGCGTAATGGGAAGGAAGTTGGGTTGATGGCGTCGGCTGCGGATTTGATGACCGATGCGCCGTTGATCGCGCTCGCCAGCGTGCTGGCCGGGTCGCTCGGCATCCCCGTGCCGACCTTTGCCGCCGTGGTCTACGTCGGCAGCCTGCTGATGCAGCGCAACGGCGGCCTGGCCGACTGGGCGCTGGTGTTCGCCGCGGCGATGACGGGCGCGGTGATCGGCGATGTCGCCTGGTTCTTTGCCGGGCGGCGCTTCGGCATGCGCATCCTCGGCCTGATCTGCCGGCTGTCGCTGTCGCGCGATTCCTGCGTCCGCCGCACCGCCGACAGCTTCGGGCGTCGCGGCGTCTCCGTGCTGCTGTTCGCCCGGTTCGTCCCCGGCCTGTCCGTGATGACGGCTCCGCTGGCCGGCGTCTCCGGCGTGAGCCTGCCGCGGTTCATCGGCTTTGCCGAGACGGGTGCCGCGATCTGGATCGGCACGGGGCTGGCGCTCGGCTACTGCTTCGCCGGCCAGGTGGCAGCCTTGCTGCGGGCCTTCGAGCGTTTCGGCCTCGACCTCGGCGGCGCCGCGGTCGTGCTGGCGCTGGGCTATGCCGGGTTCTCCTGGGTCCGCCGCCAGCAGCTGCTGCGGCGGCTGCGCGGCGCGCGCATCGGCGTGGACGAGCTGGCTGCGCTGATGAATTGCGATCCGGCGCCCGTCGTGATCGACGCCCGCTGCACGATGGAGTATGAGGCGGACCCGTTCATCATCCCAGGCGCCCGGCTGCTGCCCGAGCAACGTGAACTGCTGGCGTTGCCGCTGCTGGGATCGGTGGTGCTGTATTGCTCGTGCCCGAACGAGATCAGCGCGGCGGTGGTGGCGCGGCAGCTGCAGAACTGGGGCTTCAGCGACGTGCGCCCCCTGCTCGGCGGCCTCGACGCCTGGCGCGACGCCGGGCACCCCGTCGAGCGGATCGCCGGCAAGGCCGAGCCGCGCGCGACGCCGTCGGCCGAGGCGGACCTGGCGGCGCTGGTGGCCAACGCATGAGTCTGGCCGAGAGCCGGCGCGACCAGATTTTTCCCGTGCTGTCGATCGCCCAGCGCGAGACCGCGTTGCGGTTCGCCAGCAGCCCGCGAACCCGTTGCCAGCCCGGCCAGGTGCTGTTCCAGGCAGGCGACAGCGATGCGCCCGCCTTCCTCATCCTCGCCGGCACCGTCGACATCGTCCGCCGCGACGGCATGGCGCGCGAGACGCTGCTGACCACGCACA
>CAXSFF010000031.1:0-10918 GCA_964236035.1 uncultured Acetobacteraceae bacterium | reverse complement strand
CGCGCTATGCACGTGCAGGTCACCGATCATTTGAGGGATGTGGATCGCCGCGCCGACACCCACCTCGGCAAGCTGAAGGCGAGCAACGCCGGGCTCGACCGCCTGCTGGATGCGACCGAGGCAAATTTGCGCGAGATCGAGGTTTGGGTGGCGGGCGGGCAGAAGGCGCTGGAGCGGATGCGCAGCGCGTTCGAGGCTGGGCGCACCGCGCTGGCGCCGGGAAAGGATGGCTCACGCGACGCTGTGCGGTTCGCCAAGTTGCGCGACATGGCCGAGCAGATCAACGCGTTCGAGACGCGGCTGGTCCGCATGCACGTGGCGTTCACCCGCGGCATCCTGTCGATCCCGCAGATACGCACGGCACAGGAAGCCGGCCGGATCGAGATCCAGAACACGCTCGACACCATCCTGTTCGACCTGCCGGACCTGAAGGCCGCCATCGTGCGCGTCGCCGCCCTGCACCAGATCAGCCGCGCCGGCGACGCCACGGCGGCCCGCCGCAAGATCGCGCGGGAGCTGCAGGAGATCGGGGTGGACGCGCTGGACCAGGCCTACACCGCCGCCAAGCGCACCCAGGGCGACATGACGGACGACGTGGCGACGCTGGCGCGCGTGAGCGACAAGATGCTGGCGACCATCGACAAGGGGCTGCAGATCGACCGCGAGAACCGCGTGAAGCGGGACGCCGCGGTGCAGCAGCTGGGCGAGGTGCGCACCCGGCTGATGGAGGGGCTGCGCACCCATGCCGACCAGGCGTTTGGCAGCTGAGCCATGCAGTTCCGCATCGAGACCTTCCTGAACCAGTACCTGCCGCCTGGCGGCACCCGCGCCGACGCCGTGTTCAGCCTATCGGCCGAGGGCGCGACGGCCGTCGCGAGGCCACAGCGCCTGGTCGGACTGATCGCCGACAAGTCCGGCAGCATGGGCGGCGACAAGATGGCGGCGCTGAAGCACGCCCTGCGCGTCGCCGTGGACCAGATGGACGCGGATGTGGAAGCCTTCGTGCTCGCATTCGACGGCAAGCCCCGCCTCGTGCTGAACCCGACCCGGATGGACGAGGCCGGGCGCCGCAACGCGCATGTGGCCATCCAGCGGCTGGAGGCGGCGGGCGGCACCGTGATGTCGGCCGCGCTGGGCACCGCGCGTGGCGTGTTCCTGACCCGGCCCGGCGCGCTGTGCCAGGCGATCATGCTGACGGACGGGCAGAACGACGCGGGCGACGAATGGGCGCTCGACCGGGAGCTGCAGGCCTGCGCCGGCGTGTTCCAGGCGGATTGCCGCGGCGTCGGCACGGACTGGTCCCCGGCGCAGCTGCGGACGATCGCGGGGCACCTGCTGGGCACGGCGCAGCTGGTGGCGAGCCCGGCCGGGCTGGAACAGGATTTCCGCGACACCTTGGCCGCTGCCATGGCCAAGTCGGTGGCCGACGTGCGGCTGCGCCTGTGGATGCCCAAGAACGCCCGCCTGGTCGCCGTCAAGCAGGCGTTCCCAAGCGAGATCGACCTGACAGACAAGGTCCGCCTCGTGGACGCGCGCACCGTGGACATCCCGCTGGGAGCGTGGGGCGCCGGCACGCAGGACTACTTCGCGACCTTTCAGGTGACGCCGCTCGGCTTGGGCGAGCAGATGCTGGTCTGCCGCCCCAGCATCGTCTGGCGCGACCCCGCCGGCGGCGACGCGAGCACGCCCGGCGGCAACGTCACCATCAGCTGGACCGACGACGCGGGCCTCTCCGCCCGCATTGACGCCCAGGTGGCGCACTACACGGGGCAGGCGGAGAAGGCGCATGCCATCCAGGAAGGCCTGGAGGCGATGGAGCGCCATGACGAGGCCACGGCGACGCTGCACCTCGGGCGGGCGCTGGCACTGGCGGAGGGGTCCGGCGACGCCGAGACGACCCGCCGCCTGCGGGAGGTCGTCGAGGCGGACGCCGGCGGCACGCTGCGGCTGCGGCGGGGCGCCGCCAAGGTGGCGGTGATGGACCTGGATGTGGGAAGCACGCGGACCGTGCGCGCCAGGCGTGACTGACGCGGTTGGCCCGCGCTGCCCGCACTGCGGCGAGACGTCCAGCGACGCGGAGTTCTGTTCGGAGTGCGGCGCGGCCCTGGCGATGCCGGCCGCCGCGCCAGCTGCGGCGGACGTGGAGGCTTGTCCCGTCTGCGGGGAGGCGCGTCCCGGCCCGTTCGCCCGGTTCTGCGACACCTGCCGTTACGATTTCCAGGCCCGGACGCCGTTCTCGGCTGCGGCTCCCGCGCCGGCGCCCGAACCGCCGGCCTTGGCTGCCGCGCCGCCGCCGGGCCAGCGCTGGGACCTGCGGGCCAGCGTGGACCTCTCGCTGCGGCGGCCGGAGGACCCCATGCCGGCCGACCTGCGGGAGCGCATCTTCCCGCTCGACCTGGCCGACCACCTGATCGGCCGCCGGTCGGACAACGAGGACATCCACCCAGAGATCGTCATCGGCGACCCCGGCATATCCCGCCGCCACGTCCGCATCCTGCGCGCCGCCGACGGTGCGCTGGCGGCGCTGGACCTTGGCTCCATGAACGGCACCCGCCTGAACGGCGCGGTGCTCGAACCGAACGTGCCGACGCCGCTGGCCGAGGGCGACCAGCTCACGCTGGGCTGCTGGACCCGGCTGGCCGTGGGCGCGCGGTGATGCCCGACACGCTGGCGGGACGCAGCCGCGCCGCCGTCACCACGCCGGGCTGGCTGCGGCGCGGCGCGGGCGTGATCGTGTTGCTGGCGGCGTTGGCCGCCGCGGCGTCGCTGTGGGCAGGAAGCCGCATCGGGGACGCGGCGCAGACCATCGGCCGCGATGCCGAGCCGTCCGTGGCGCTCGCGCTGCGCATGTCGGCGACGCTGGGGGACCTGGATGCGGCGGCCCTGGCCGATGCGTTGACCGACGGCGGCGCGGCGATCGGCACGTCCGTGCAATTCGCCGACGGCCTGCGCGCGCTGACCGCCGACCTGGTGCTGGCGGCCCAGAACATCACCTATGGCGAGGCCGAGGCGGGTCCGATCCGCGAGCTGCAGCGCGCGCTGATCGCCTACGAGCAGGCGGTGGTGGAGGCGCGCGCCGCCGGCCAGGACGACCCGTGGCTGATGTCGCACCGGTTGCAGTGGGCCAGTCGGGTCGACCGCGACAGGGCGGTCCCGCAGGCCGAGGCGCTCGCCGACGTCAACGCGGACCAGCTGGAGCGGCGCTACGCCAGCTATCGCGCCACGTCGCTGATCTACGGCCTGGCGGGTTTCCTGGCATTCGGCATGTTGGTGGCGGCGTTGCTTGCGATGCAGATCTGGCTGGCGCGCCGGGTGCGGCGGGTGGTCAACCCGCTGCTCGCGGCGGCGACGCTGGCCGCGGGGCTGGGCGGGCTGTGGTTCGGCGCCACCGTGCTGACCGAACGGGCCGACCTGCGCGCGGCGAAGTTCGATGCGTACGACAGCCTGCACGTGCTGTTCGAGGCCAAGGCAGCAGCCAACCGGCTGCGGGCCGAGATGTCGCTCTGGCTGCTCGACCCGGCGGCGCGAGTGAACGCCCAGGCCGGCATGGACGCGGCTGCTCACGCCATGATCGGCACCGACCTCGGCCGGCCCGACCTGGTGCAGCAGTTGCACGCCGGGCTGCAGGCGGCGCTCGCGCTGGAGCGGCAGGGGCGGCCCGACGCGGCGCTCGCCGCCGCCCCGAAGCCTGGCGGCCTGCTGGGCGCGGAACTGGCCAACGTCACCTTCGGGATGCCGGAGCGGCTGGGGGCGGACGACAGCGTGGCGCGGCTGGCGGACGCCGCGGCGCTGGTGCGCGCGGTGCAGCGGCAGGACGAGCCCCGGACGCACGTGTTCGCCGTGACGCGGTGGCTGGGCGACGGCGCCCAGGCGTTCGCCGCGCTGCAATCCGCGCTGGACCGAACAATCGCGGTCAACCAGTCCGAGTTCGACCGGCGGGTCACGTCTGCCCTCGGCACGGCGCGGCTGCTGCCGCAGGTGGCCTGTGCCGCCCTGGCGCTGGCGGCGGCCCTGGCGATAGGCGGGCTATGGCTGCGCCTGCGGGAATACCGGTGATCTCCGCGTTGTTGGACCAGGTGGACGCCGAACTCGCGCGCTGGCGCGACCGCCTGGCCGCCGCTAGCCGAAACGTATCGGAGCTGAGCGAGCTGCCGGAATACGGCGCCGCCCGCATCGCCGCATCCGGGACGGGCCGGCTGGCAACGGCGGCGCGCGGCCTGGTCGCGACCATGGACGAGCTATGGCAAGGCGTGCTGCTGATCGGCGCCGCCCTGGACCGGGCGGAGCAGGCGAGGCGCGCCGGGTCGCGGCTTTGGCGGGGCGAGGAAGCGGCGCAGCAGGCGTTGGCCATCCTGCAAGGCCCTTCCATCACGGTGGACCTGTCCGAGACGCCCGTGCTGCACCGGCGGCTGCTGGCGGGGCCTCGCGCCTCCGTCACGGTCTCTCCGGACACGCTGTTGCAGACGATGGACGCCGCGTTCGACCGCGCCCGGGAAAGCCTGGGCCACATCACCGAGGCCGGCACGCGGGCAGCCGGCCTGCGCGTCCGGCTGGCGGGTGCGGTGGCGCGGTTGCCGGTGCAAGGCAGGTTCGGTGCCAGACTGGAAGCGGCCGCGCTACCGGACCCGCTGGACCAGCTGGATGCGTTGGACGCACTGGCGCCGCAAGTCGATGCGGCATTGGCCGCCGCGGACCGCGCCCGCGCCGGACTGGCGGTGGCCCGGCTATCGCTCGCCGGGCTGCAGTCCGCCGCAGCCGAAGCGCTGGCGGTGGGCGCAGCCAGCCAGTCGGTCGCCGCCGCTGCGTTGCCAGGGATCGACGCCGCCGCGTTGCCGGAGCTGGCCGTCTGGCTGGACCGGATCGCGCGCACGCTGGAACTGGGCCACGTCGAGCCGTGCCTGGTCGGACTGGCGAACTGGCAAGGGCTGTTCGACCGTGTGCAGGGCGAGAGCCAGGCCCTGGCCGAAGCCGCCCGCAGCACCATCGCCCGCCGCGACGACTTGACCGCCTGGCTTGGCGCGCTGCGGGCCAAGCACCGAGCCAGGCTCAAGGCCCCCGGCGGCGCCGACCCGGTGCTGGACGCCCTCGCTGCCGCCGCGAGGGACAGCCTCGCCCATTCGCCGACCGATCTCGACAGCGCCACCCGCGACCTGGCCGCCTATGGTGCCGCGCTTGCGCGGCACTGAAGCAACGAAAGATACCCATGACCCGCGCTTGCACCGACGCCAGTTGCCCCGGCGAGTTCGTGGAGGGGTTCTGCGACACCTGCGGCCGGGCCGAACCGGCAACTGGGATCGCGTCGCCCGCGAGCACGCCGTCCTCCCGCGGCGGCGCGACGGGCGCCACCCACAGCGCGCGGCAGGGCGGCTATGGCCGCCTGACAGGGCGCGTGACCGGCGCGCGGCGCCCGTCCGCCGGTGGCGGCACGGCCAACACGGCGCCGGCCACGGGCGCCGTCGGTGCCGCGGGCGTTCGCACACGGGGCAGCCGCGGCAGCAGCACCCGGCGCCGCGCCCTGGGCGGCGGGCTGGTGCAGATGCCGGTGGAGCCGTCCAGCGACCCGTTGAAGCTCCTGATGGCCGACGCCCGGGTGCCCGAGGGCAAGGCGGTCTGCCCGAACTGCGGCAACCGGGTGAACCCGGACAAGCGGTTCTGCTCCAACTGCGGCGCGGAGTATAGTTTCCGGCCATCGCTGAAGGCTGGCGACGTGTTGGCGGATCAGTACGAGGTCAAGGGCCCGATCGCGTTCGGCGGCCTTGGCTGGATTTATCTCGCGATGGACATCCGGCTGAACCGCTGGGTGGTGCTGAAGGGCCTCCTGAACGCGAAGGATGCGGCAGCAGCGGCGGCGGCCGTGGCGGAGCGGCAATTCCTGGCCGCGGTGAAGCACGGCAAGATCGTCGGCATCTACACCTTCGTCACCCGTGACGGCGAGAGCTTCATCGTCATGGAATACGTCGGCGGCCGTACCCTGAAGGCGATCCGGCGCGAGCGCGGCGCGCTGCCGCCTGCCGAGGCGATGGCCTTCGTCCTCGGCATCCTGCCGGCGTTCGGCTACCTGCACGAGCAGGGCTTGGTCTACTGCGACTTCAAGCCGGACAACGTCATGCTCGAGGGTGACGACGTGAAGCTGATCGACATGGGTGCGGTGCGCCGCATCGGCGATCCGCATGGCGACATCTACGGGACGCTCGGCTTCAAGGCGCCCGAGGCCGACCACGACCCGCAGGCCGTGTCCGACCTGTTCACCATCGGGCGCACCCTGGCCGTGCTGCTGATGGATTTCGACAACACGGGGCGTTTCGTCGCCGAGTTGCCGGCGCCCAACGAACTGCTCTGCACCGTGCCGGAGCCCGCGGTGCGCGCCGCCGGGTTCGATTCGGCGACTCCGCTGCGCGCGACCCTGCCGGGCGGCGCTCCGCTGCCGCCTTGGCTGCGCTGGAGCGCCGGCAGCCGGAGCTTCACCGGCACCGCGCCGGCCGATGTCACTGCGCTGGACGTACGGCTGGGTTCGGATGGCGTGGCCCTCAGCCTGGCGCGCACGCTCGACCTGCCGCTGGCCGGCAACGAAAGCCTGTACCGCTTCCTGCTGAAGGCGACCGCGCCGGCGATGGATGCCCGCTTTCAATCCGCCGACGAGATGGCCGCCCAGCTGACCGGCGTGCTGCGGGAGACGGTGGCGCGCGAGGCGGCCATCCCTGCCATGGACAGCGCCGTGTTCCTGCCCGAGCCGGCGGCGCCCGGCGATCCAAGCCTGCCGGACGGTGCATGGCGTCGCCTGCCGCCGTTGCGGCTGGACCAGGCCGACCCGGCAGCGGCCGAGCTGTTTGCCGCCAGCACCGCCGAGCCGGACGGGCACGCCGCCATGCTGGACAGCGCCGTGGCGGCCAAGCCGCACTCTGCCGAAGCCAGGCTGCGCCGGGCGGACGCGATGATCGCCGCCAGGCCTGACGTCGATGCCGTCATGCGCCTGCTGGACCAGGCGCTCGCGATCGACCCGTTCGATTGGCGGCCGGATTGGTATTGCGGCAAGCTGTACTTGGCGCTCGGCCGCGCGGCGGAGGCGGTGGAGTGCTTCGACAAGGTGTATGGCGAGATCCCGGGGGAGCCGGCGCCGAAGCTCGCCTTGGCCATGGCGCTGGAGGGGGCCGGGCGCGGCGCCGAAGCCGCCGGGCTGTATGACACGGTCAGCCGGTCGGATGCGGCGCTGACGGCTGCCGCGTTCGGCCTGGCGCGCTGCCGCTCCGCTGCGGGCGACCGGGCTGGCGCCGTTGCCGCGTTGGCGCGGGTGCCGGACAGCGCCGCCCTGTCGGGGGAGGCGCAGCTGGCCGCCGTGCGTGCGCTGTCCGATGGCGACCCCGGCGAGGCCGAGCTGCGCCAGGCGTCCGACATTCTCGCCAGGATGCGCCGCGACGACGTGCCTCGGCACGAGGCGGAGGCGACAGTGGCATTGCAGGCGGCCCGGCGGGCGGAAGCGGGGGCGGCCACGAACGGCGCGACGCTGCTGGGAGTGCCCGCGACCGCCCGGGCGCTGCGGCAACGGGCGGAGGCCGCGCTGCGCCTCTGCGCCCGGCTGAGCGAAAGCCCGTTCGCCCGCATCGCCTACGTGGACCGTGCCAACGCAGTGCGGCCCCGCAGCTTCCTATGACCTGCCCCCGATGCGATGCGGCCACGGCGCCCGGCGACCGGTTCTGCGCCGATTGCGGCGCCCGCATCGCCGCCCCCGAGCCCCCGGCGGGCGGCGGGCGGGAAGAGACGCTGGGCCCGGGATTGGCTGGCCGGACCGATCCCGGCCTGGTGCATTGCTCCAATCAGGACAGTTTCGCCTTGTCCGGCTCGGCGGACGGCGGGAATGGCGCCATCATGGTGGTGTGCGACGGCGTGTCGAACTCGCAGGCGCCGGACGCCGCGTCCGCGACCGCCGCGCGGGTGGCCCACGCCGTGCTGGCCGCGGCGCAGGCCGCTGGCGCGGACCCGATGGCGGCGATGCGCGACGCTATCCGGCAGGCCCATGCCGCCGTCTGCACGCTGCCGTTTGACCGCCAGGCCGAGCTGGACCCGCCCGCCACCACGATCATCGCCGCCTGGCTGGATGCGGCGGGGGCGACCCTCGGCTGGCTGGGCGACAGCCGGGCCTACGCACTGGGCGGCGGCGGGCGGCTGTTGACGCGGGACCACTCCTGGCTGGCCATGACGCTGGATCGCGGCGACATGACGGAGGCGGAAGCTGCCCGCGACCCCCGCGCGCACGCTCTGCTGCATTGCCTCGGCACCACCGATTTCGCCAAGGCCAGCCCCTGTCCCGAGCCTGGCATCGCCCAGGTGCCGCGTGAGGAGGGCTGGCTGCTGCTCTGCACCGACGGGCTGTGGAACTACGCGCAGACCGCGGCGGCCCTCGGCAACGCAGCGGCCAACGGGCTGGACGGCGATGCCGGCGACCTGTGCGAACGCCTGGTCAGCTTCGCCCGCAGCCACGGCGGCCGCGACAACATCACCGCCGCTGCGGCACGGTGGAGTTCACCGACAGCTCATCGAGGTGCCGCATCCGCCGGCTCCAAATCAATGCCGGTTGGGGTTCCCTGATCATCCGGGACGATTTCGACATGCACGGTCCCGGCAGACTTCGCCATCTGCCGCCAGTCGGATCGGATCTGTTCGGCCTGCCACTCGAGCCCCTGATCAGAGATGCCAACGACGACGACGCCCGACTCCAGCGATCGAGCGGCCTGCAAGACGGTCTCGTAAGGCCTTTTGCCGACAATCCCGACGAGTGTAACCGGCTTGCCCGCGTCTTCGGCGGCCGCAACGGCGGTCGTGAACACTCGGACCTCCCACTCGCCGACAATCCGGTCGGGCTTGTCGCCATGCTGGAGGTTCGCAGCGTCTTCCGACTTGACCGCAACAAGGATCACGTCCTGCTTGCCGGGATCGCTGCGCTCCAGCACCCCGTTCAGGTGATCCAGCTGCTCCGGATCATGCACGCCGACCTCGATTCCACCTGGCCGCACTCCCAGTTCCTTTGGTGACAGATTGTCTCGGAACTCCAGCCGAAAATGATCAGGCCGACGCGGAGCAGGTTCTTGCGCTTTGGCGCCTCCACCTCCCGGTAGACCTGTGCCAGGCTCTCCTCCCCGCTCATGGCGAGTAGCGAGTGGCCGAACCCGATCAGGATGGCGATGACGGCCACATCGGGAATGTGGGTGCCCTTCAGCCAGCCGAGCGCATCGTCGCTGAAGTGCAGGTTCGCCCGGGTTGGCGCGGGCACGGGCTGGTAGCCCTTCATCACAATCGTCAGCAGGCACCAGCCGACCAGCATCACTACCATCACGGTTGTGATCTGCATGACCCGCAGCGCCTGGGTGCTTGAGAACGGGATGCCGACGGTGTTGGTCCACCAGAAGTAGCAGATGACGATGACTGCGAAAACCGCCGCCACCAGGTGCGGCGAGAGCGGCAGATGAGGCAGTCCGAACTGGTCAGCAAGCTGGTCGAGCAGGCTGGCGAGATAAAGGCCTGCGCTCACCGCGCTGATCGGGCCAGTGAGCACGTAGTCGAACATCAAGGCGCTGACGGAGAACTTGGCCGCCGTGGTGCCCATCGCTTCCCGCACCACCCGGTATACCCCGCCGCGGGTGGACATGCTGCAGCTCTCGATGTACACGGCTCGCACGGCATACGAGAACAGCATGATGCCCAGCACGAACCAGGGTGCCGCCTTGCCGATCTTGTTCTCTGCGATTCCGCCCACGTAGTAGGCGGACGAGCCAAGGTCGCTGAGGACGATCGCGGCGGCGCGCCAGAACGAGACGAAGCTGAGCATGACCGTCGCCGGCACGACGAAGCGACCGATGGTCGGGATTGCGGACTTCGAAGAGGGTTGTTGCGGCTGCACAGGTAAACCTCGGTAGGATGCTAGTCCGACAAACTGGCAAGACCGTGCTTCACCGCCGGCGCCGGTGCGCCTTCGCACGGGAGCCGCTATGCTTCCAGGACGTCGCGAATATCACTGCAACAGCCTTGTAGTAGCCTCATATGTAGGAAACAAGTCAGATTGGCAATCCTAAAGGCTAAGATCGCGCCGTACCGTATAAAGAGCTCATATATATTGGACGTACATTTCCAGGTCGTAAGATAGACCATCGAGCATTACTGCTGCTGCCGCCTACGCCCGCCCATGCGACATCCGCGACCGCCGCGCCAGCGAGTCAACGATGACGGCGGTAGCGAGCACGCCGCCGGTAATCATGTAGCGCAGCGACGACGACAGATCGAGCAGCGTCAGGCCGCTTGATATCGACTCGATGACGATGATGCCGAGCAGTGCCGAGTACGCGCTGCCGCGGCCGCCAAACAGGCTGGTGCCGCCGATCACGGCCGCCGCGATGGCGTCGAGGTTGACGTCGCCGGTGCCGGCCTGCTGGCTGGCTGAGGCCAGGCGCGCGGCCGAGAGCACGCCGCCGAGTGCCGCCAGCGTCGAGCACAGCACGAAGGCGCTGGCGTTGATCATGCGCACGTCGATGCCGGCACGTCGTGCCGCCTCGCGGTTGCCGCCGACAGCCGTCATCGAACGGCCCCACTTGGTTCGCTTCAGGGCATAGTCCATTGCCACTACCAAGCCGACGAACAGTCCGAACATCCAGGGGATGCCGCGGTCCTGGTTCAGGTAGTACGCGATCAGCCCGAGCGCCGCCGTGATGACGACGGCACGCAGCAACACGCCGTTGAGCGACGGCGAGGACAGACCCGCCTGCCGGCGGCGGGCGGCAGTGCGCAAGCCGCTCACTAGGATCGCGATGCCGGCCAGGGCGGCTATGCCATAGCTGAGGATATGGGGCATGACCAGCGTCTGCCCGAGCGTCACCATGTCTGAACCATAGGGCAGGTTGATCGAGCCGCTGGAACCGAGAACATAGAGCTG
>CAXSFF010000030.1:0-11070 GCA_964236035.1 uncultured Acetobacteraceae bacterium | reverse complement strand
GAGCACCTGGCCCGGCGAGAACTTGTCCTGCAACTCGCTAAGATGGCTGCCGAGACGCGACCGGGTCTGGTCGAGGTCGCGCTCGATGCGGGCGGGGTCGGATGTGTTCTGGGACATCAGATGTGTTCCTTCACGACCTGGACGTCCTTCTGCAGGCTGGACGCGGTCCGGTCGGGGGTAAGGGTTTTCAGCGAGAGCATGGCCAGGCCGGAGCGGGCGAACAGCCCGCCGACCACGACGATCAGGATGCCGACGATCAGGGAGGCGACCCAGGTCGGCAGCGCCAGCGCCAGCAGCGCGGCGATCCCTTGCAGGATCACCACCAGGCCGGCGAACGCCAACAGGGCGCCGCCCACCAGCCAGATCGCCGCCAGGATGACGCGGTCCATCTTCTGGTCCAGCTCGGCGCGCGCCAGCCGCACCTCGCCGCGCACCAGGTCCTGGATGTCGGCCGCGACGTTGCCGAGGACTTCGCCCAGGCCGTGCGAGCCGTCGGACCTACTGCCGCTCACGAACCACCTCCATCGCGCCGCCGGGTTCGGTCGCCGGGATGATCCGCGCCGAGGGTGGCGCAGGCATCGGAGCCGGAGCGGCTGCGGGCGCCGGGGAAGCCGGCGCCGAGACGGCGAGGCGGCCGACCCGGGTCAGGGCGAAACCGGCCGCCATGGAGGCGCCGACGAACAATGCCGGCTGCCGCCGGGCCAAGCTGCCGATGTCGCCCAGCAGGCCTTGCAGGTCATTGCTGCGCAGCGTCGTCGCCAGCGTGCTGAGTTCGGCGGCGCCGCGCTCCACGAGATGGGCAACCCAGTCCTGGTGCCCTTCCAGTTGCTCGCCGGAGCGATGCACGGCCTTGGCCACGTCCTCCAGCTTGTCGGCCAACTGGCTCTTCTGGTCCTCCGCGGCTGCGGAGGCCTTCTCCCCGATCGCCCCTATGACGGAGCCGGCCCGATCCTTGGCGTCCTGTGCGACTTCCTTGGCCTGGTCGAGGGCGTTGGTCCCGGCCTGCATCGCCTGTCCGCTGGCCTGCCGCGCGGCATCGCCGACGTCTTTGAGGCTCTCCAGCGTCTTGCCGACGGCATCCGATTTGCCCGTTCCACTCATGCCCGTGCCACTCATTCGCGTCTCCATGAAATGTCGAAGTCTTTGCCTAGGCCCGCGAACACCGTGCCGACCTCAAGTGCGTCGGCACGGTGTCTGTCCACGCTCAGGCGACGACCCGGCGTGCGACCTGCATACGGCGTTGCACGGCAAGCGATCCCCCGATGGCCGCAGCGATGGCCCCGATCAGCAGGTCGGCGAAGGCGGCGAAGGACGTGTGGGCGGCGGCGGTCGCCGTCGCGTCGGCCGCGTTCTTCGCGGTCTGGATGGCCTGGGCCTTCTGCTGCTGCAGCTTGGCCTGGGCATCGTCGAACTGCTTGGACGCCTGGTCGGTCGAGATGTGCTGCTGGGCCGCCATGATGGCGATGATGCGGCTCTTGGCCGGCCCGGCGTCGGCGCCGCCCCTGGCGTAGGTGACGAGGTTGCTCGCGACCTCCTTCTGAGCGTCCTGCGGGCTCATGGTGGCCGGGTCGGTGTCGGTAGGCTTCAGGTAGGCCTGGGCCTGCTGCTGCAGCACGTCCGGCGTCACCCCGGTGGCTTGCGCGATCGGCTGCGCTGCGTCCTTGACGCCGCTGCCCGCTGCCGATGCGAGGCCGCCGATGGCCGATGCGCCGCCGCCGATGACGCCGCCGATCGCCGAGGACAGCAGCCAGACCGTCAGCAGCGTCGCGATGCCCCAGGTGATGAGGCCGTGCAGCACGCCGTCCCAGCGCAGCTCGATGCCCGCCATCCAGGCGGCCGCGTAGCCGCCGAACGCCAGCGCGATGATGCTGGTGATGATCCACCAGGCGCCCGCGCCGAGGCCGAGGCTGCCGGCGCCCGGGGTGGTGCCCGCATTGGTGTTGACCGTGTCCAACCCGATGCCGACGCCGAGCAGGCTCAGCAGCAGCTGGGTCGTCACGACCAGGATGACGCCGCCGATGATGGCGGCCCAGGAGATGCGGCGGTGGATATGCGCCCCGCCCGCCATCGTGGCCGTGGTGTCGGCTACGCCGGTCGCACCGAGTTGCGGGTTGTAGGGGGTGTTCGTGACCATGTTGGCGCTCCGAAAATGAAGTCCGGGGCGCCTGGGGCGCCCCGGAGTGTAGTTCAGACTAGATTTTCGACGGGCGCGGGGTGACCGGCACCGTGGTGCCCGAGGTCACCGTCTCGCCCGGAATCTGCTCGACCTCGACCTGTTCCTTGCGGACGGTGTCGCGCACCGTCTCCACCCGGTCGACGGCCTCCTTGCGGAGAGCGACCTCCTCGACGACGCGGGCGGTCTTGCCGACGACCGCTTCCTCGGCGGTCGCCGTCACCTCGACGACCTTGTCGCTGAAGCTGCCATCGGTCGCCGGACGGCCATCCGTCACCGGGCGGCGCTCGACCAACACCTTCTCGTCGTGCAGGGTCACCTGCTGCTCGACGGGGACCTCGACCACGAAGCGGCGGATGCGGGTGCCGCCACGGTTGACGACCCGCTTGCCGATGGCGATCTGCTCCTCGGCGAGCTGGATGGTGCCGCCTTCGGCCGCGGTCGTCGCCGTTGTTGCCGTCCGGGCCGGCGCCGCCGTGGCGGGCAGCGGCGTCGTGGCCGTCGTCTGGGTCAGGCCGTAGCTGCTCGCGCGCTCGTCGATGTCGACCGGGTTGTGGGTCTCCAGGATCTGCATCACCCGTGCGACGTGTTCGTCCGGCACCCTCACGGTGACGACGGACGAGCCGCCTTGGACGCTGCGGTCGTACACGGCCGTGTCATGGTCGGGCTCGCCGCCGAACAGGCTCGCCCAGAAGCCTTGCTCCTGCACCGGGGCCGCCGACGTGGTGGCCGTCGTGGCGCCGGACATGCCGCCGCTGCCGGCCTGCACGCTGATCGCGGACTCGGGAACGTTGGCGGCTCGCAAGTCGCTGACGGCGGCCTGGGCATGGGCGGCGGTGTCGTAGACGGCAACGATGGTTTCTTCAGCCATGGGATGTTCCTTCGGTTCGACTGAGTCGGTGGCAGGATCGGCTAGGCAATCGGCGGCAGCACAACCGACATGGCGCATGGCGCGAGGACAGATCGGGCGCTCAACATGATGTAGCCGTGAAGGTTTTCATGGACAATAAAGGCAAACGTACATCAAAAGCTCATAAAGACCTGATTCTCGTCTGGTGCATTTTGACCGGGTATCCATGACGACTCTACCAGTCAAGATCGCAATGCCCTGTTTCGCTTTGGTTTAACAAAGGGTTCTACTTTGGCGCCCAGGCCGTGCTCGGGCGCCCGTGCCGCCGGCACATTCCGCTTTCACATGCCAGTCGTCCGGTATATCGCGGATACGTGATCCAGAATGATGTTGCGGCTGACCTGCGCTCCGTCAGTGTGTCGGTGTCCAGACCTCGATCGTGCCCGCTGACGGGCTCGGGCGGAAGCTGCTGAAGTCCTTGACGTCCCACCCCGGTCCGGAACCACGCAACGCCCCCGCAAGCTGGCGCGCGCGCGCCGCGTCCTCCGCATGGAAGAAGCGGATCACCCGTGCGGACGGCGTGTCCGCCACCGCACGGGTTTGCACCTTCTCGGCGAGCGGGGCCGCCGCGGCAGCCAGGCGGTCAGCCTCCGCCCCGCCGGTCGCCGATCCGTCGCGATAGTGAACGACGACGCGACTTCCCCGTGATGACGGTGCCGCCAAAGGCGGCGTGCCAGAGGGCTGCCAAGCTGGGGACTGCTTGGACATCGCATCCCGCTGCGCGTCGCTCGGAGCGTTGGCGCCGCGGCCCGGGACGCCCCAGGGTTGGGCGAGCCTTGATCGCTGGTAGGATTGCAGGATTTCGGCGTGAGCCGCCGATGACGATGGAGGCGATGCCGACTTTGGAGGAGCGACCTGCGGCGGCGGAGCAGCCGGCAGTTCCGATGGCGCCGTCGGTGTCGGCACGGGGCGCGCGAACTCTGGTATGAAGGGCGTCGGCTTGGCTGCCGCTGCCTCCGGAAGCGCCGTCGCTTGCCGGTGCGGGGTCGCATAGTAGAACAGGCCTCCTGGAACTAGCACGGCTGCCGCTCCGGAAACCAAGGTGGCGACCAGTCCCGCGGCTCCGGCGATCCACCATCGCCGGTTGGACCGCGCCGGCGCCGCCGTCGAAAGCCCGGCAGGGCCGGCGAGGGGGTTCGGGGCGGCGCGAGCCGCTGGCGGGACCGGCGGCATGACGAGAGGCGTGACCGCAGCCCGCGGCGCGGCGGCCGGCTGCATCCTGTGCCCGGCGAGCGCCTGGCGAAGCGGAGCAAGCCCGGCGCCGTCCAGCAACGCCCAGAACGCAAGGCCACCGACGAACAGGACCGCCACGGACCCGGGCGCGCCCGCGAGCCGCTGCAACGAGAGCAGTGCTGCCCGGTCGAGCGTCTCTGCTTGCTCGACCACCAGGACGATGCGGCCCTGCGCGCCCTGGTTCGTCAGGAGCCGGGCGAGCTGCGCATCGTCATCCTCCCCGTTGGGGTCCTGCCCGTCCAGGCCGAGCTGGATCAGGATGCGATGCAGGGTCAGAGGCGAGCCAAGCGGGTTGCCGACCCGAACCGACGCCACGCCTTCCTCCGCCATCGCGGCAGCCGCGGCCGTAAGCCCGGCAGCCCTACTGGCAGGATTTGCCGCGATGATCGCGGCGCATCGCGGTTTTGGCGGCATACCCGCTTCCGACGGCCCGGCGCCTTGCTGCCTCGGACGGGCAACCTCGATGTGGGAGCCTTCCATGCTCATCCTGTCTTCTCGCGCTTATGGGCGGTATCGAACCGCCGGAACGATCGTTCCATTTTCATGAAAGTCCAAACTAAAATCCGGTGGGCCGCACAACCGTGCCCCAATCGAAGTTGCGTGTCTTGAAGCCGAAGTGGCGCGCGCCCACGCCCTACGTGCCAGCGCTTTGCGGGTTGCAGCCGTGTGGATCGGATCAAGCACTAATACCGGCGGCATTGAAGGCTGACCTCTCAGCCGTCATTGCGAGGAGCGCTTGCGACGCGGCAATCCAGGCCCACGCGACGGAAACCTGCCGTGTCGCCCTGGATTGCCACGCCGCCAAGCGGCGGCTCGCAATGACGGGTTCCAAGCCGACAGGTCACTGTCTAAAGCCGTCGGCATGATACGCGCCGTCAGTTACTCGGCCGTGCGCAGCATCCGGACCTCGGCCAGCAGGACGTCGATCGCCGCCAGCGCGAACGCCAGCGTGGGCTGGTCGACGAGCCTGCCGTCCTTGATCTTCGTCCCCACGCCACCGATGACGACCTGCCGGTTCGCCATGACCCGCGACGCCGTGGCGGCGAAGGTCTCGCGCAGCTGCGCCTGTGCCCGCGCGCCGCCCAGCGGGCTTGGCGCGGCCGTCATCACCGATACCGGCTTGCCGGCCAGCACGCACCCTTCCATAGGGCGCGACGCCCAGTCGATCGCATTCTTCAGCACGCCCGGGATGCCGTGGTTGTACTCGGGCGACACCACGACCAGCGCGTCCGCCGCGGCGATCGCGGCCTTCAGCCCGGCGACGGAGCCGTGCGCGCCTTCGCCCTCGTCGTCCTCGTTGTAGGGCGGGATGTGCTCCAGACCGAAGATCGTCATCACCGCCGCCGGGGCGACCGCGTCTTGTAAAGTGCGCAGGATCGCCGTGCAGTGCGACCCGCGCCGGATGCTGCCCGACAGGCCGAGCAGGCGGACCGTCATGCCGTCAGCACCAGGCAGTCGGCGGCCTTGAAGGTTGCGAAAACCTCTTGTCCGGGCGCGTGCTCGACGGTGGGCGGCAAGCGCACGCGAAGCTCCTCCTGGCCGGTGTCGACGACGTACTCGACGACCTCGCCGAGGAAGCTGCGGCTCGCGACGGTGGCGGCGACCACGTTCGCCGCCGTCGCCGGCCGTTCCGCGCTCAGGCCGATCGTTTCCGGCCGGACGGACAGCGTCACCGCCGCGCCGGGCGCAACGGCCGCGTCCGCCATGCAACGCATGGGACCGTGGCCGGTGCGGACGGACACGCCGCCCGCGCCGCCGCTCTCCTCCGCTCCGCTCTCGACAGTGCCGGCGATGAAGTTGGCCGCGCCGATGAACCCGGCCACGAAGCGGCTGGCCGGACGGCGGTACATGTCCGCGGGAGCGCCGCGCTGCACGATCCGCCCGGCCTGGAACAACGCCACCTCGTCGGACAGCGCCAGCGCCTCGGCCTGGTCGTGGGTGACGTACACGGTGGTCAGGCCGAGCGTGGCTTGCAGCCGGGTCAGCTCGCCGCGCATCTCGTCCCGCAGGCGGGCGTCGAGGTTGGACAACGGCTCGTCCAGCAGCAGCAGGCTGGGCGTGCGCACGATGCCGCGGGCGAAGGCCAAGCGCTGCTGCTGGCCGCCGGACAGCTGCGTCGCGCGGCGGGCCTCTGTGCCGGACAGCCGGACCATGGCGAGGGCCGTGCCGACGGCGCTGCGGATTTCCGCCTCCGCGTAGCGGCGGCCGCGCGCCACCCGCAGCGGGAAGGCGACGTTCTCGAACACGCTCATGTGCGGCCAGATCGCGTAGGACTGGAACACCATGCCGATGCCGCGCTCGCTCGCGGGCACGAACACCCCGCGCTCGGCATCGGCCACCACCCTGCCGCCGATGACGATGCGCCCGGCTTCCGGCCGCTCCAGCCCGGCGATGCAGCGCAACGTGGTCGTCTTGCCGCAGCCGGACGGGCCGAGCATGGTCAGCAACGCGCCCGCGCGCACCGACAGGCTGACGCCGTCCACCGCGTTCACCCGCGCGCCTCCCGTGCCGAACGATTTGCGCAGCCCCGTCACCTCCAGCATTCAAGCCGCCGCCAGCCGGTCGCCGGACGGCAAGCCCCGGGCGAACAGGCGCTCCAGCCAGCGCAGCGCGCCGACGATCGCCACCAGAGGCACGATCTGGATGATGCCGAGGGCGCACACCGCGCCATAGCTGCTGCCCTCCTCCCACATCGACAGCGTGATCGTGCTGAGCACGTGCGTGCCCGGCCCGACGAGGAAGATGGACGCGCCCAGCTCCCGCACCGAGAGCACGAAGATATACAGCCAGCCGGACACCAGCACGGGGGCCAGGATCGGCAGCAGGATGCGGCGGAACACCTGCAACACGCCCGCGCCGGCGATCTCGGCCGCCTCCTCCAGCTCCCGGTGCACCTGCGCCAGGCCGGACACGGCGAAGCGCATGCCGTACGGCAGGTACAGCGCGATGTAGGCGATCAGCAGTATCCAGATCGTGTCGTACACGGGGATCGGCAGCAGCAGGTAAGCGAACAGCACGCTGACGCCCACGATCACGCTCGGGATGGCGATCGGCGCGAACGCGAGCGCGTCGACGGCCCAGCGCAGCCGCGACGCGGACCGCTGCGACACCCAGGCCAGCACGAGGGTGAATCCCGTCACCAGCGTCGCGGCCATCGCCCCCACGGCCACGCTGGTCCGGACCGCCTCCAGAAACACGGGGTAGCGCAGCACGAACGCATAGTTGGCGAGGCTCGCCGGCCCGTCCTGCGGCAGGAACGGCAGGTTCAGCCGGGCGAAGCACGATTGCCAGGCGAGGGTGAGCAGCGGCACGCCGAGGGCCGCCAGGAACAGCAGCGCGATGGCGGCGGCGGCCGGCCAGCGCCATGCGCCCAGCCGCATCCGGTTCGGCACGTACCCCTTGCCGCTGATCGTCGCATAGGAGTTGGCGTGCAACGTCGCACGCCGGTACGCCGCCACCGACGCGACGCACAGCGCCAGCAGCGACAGGCCGAGCGCGCTCGCGGTCCCGAACTCCGGAGGCGCCCTGTTGGTCGCGGCCTGGATCTCCGTCGTCAGCACGTGGATGCGTGCCGGCAGGCCGATCAGCCGCGGCACCTCGAACGAGGCGAGGCCGCCGACGAACAGCAGCAGCAGCGTGGACAGCACTGCCGGTCGCAGGATGGGCAGCGTGACCCGCAGCGCGACCTGCCACCCGCGGGCGCCCGCGACGGCCGCCGCCTCCTCCATCCGGCTGTCCAGCGCGCGCACCGCCGGGGCCAGCAGCAGGTAGGCGAGCGGGAAGGAGTGGCTGGCGAGCGCCCACACCATCCCGGTCATGGAGTAGATGTCGAACGGCGCCGACGACAGGCCGAAGCCGCGCATCAGCGCCTTGTTGGCCCAGCCGATGTTGGGGCTGAGGGCGAGCATCCAGGCCATCGTCGTGAGCAGCCCCGGCACCGCGAGCGCCAGCAGCGCCAGGGCATGGAACAGCCCGCGCCCCGGCGCATCCGTCCGTTCCACCACCCAGGCGACGGCGGCGCCCATCGACAGCGTCAGCACCGCCGCGCCGCCGCCATAGATGACGGAGTTGGCCAGCAGGGACAGGATGTGCGGGCCGCCGTACGCCTCGGCGAAGTTGTCCAGCGTGAGCGCGCCGGGGCCTGCGCCCGTGTCCTCCGTGAAGGCCGTGACGAACAGCCCGGCGAGCGGGACGGCGACGAACCAGGCCGTGGCAAGCAGGCATGCGCCGATCGTGAGCCGCCCCGCCCAGCGGCGCGCGTCGAACGCGGACGGCGCGCCTGTGGCCGCCCGTTCGGCGATGCCGCCGCTCATGCCTGCAACATGCTCCGCAGGCTGGCCTGCCACTTCCGGCTTTCCTCGGGCGAAAGGTCCACCGCGACGGCTCGCACCGACTGGAGGCGGCCGATGGCGTCGGACGGGATGGAGGCCACGTCCGGCCGGGTCGGCAACCGGCCGGTGCGGGCGGCGATCGTCTGCGCTTCCTGGCTGAGCATGAAGTTCGCGCCGAGCCGGGCGGCGTTGGGATGCGGCGCATGGGCGTTCACCGCCACCGCGCCGAAGAACAGCGCGACCGGGTCGAGCGGCCAGAAATCCGTGGCGCTGCCGGCCGTGCGGAGGTTGTCGGTCAGCATGACGTAGTTGTTCAGCGCGATCAGGTACTCGCCCGCCGCCACCGCCCGCGCCAGCGACAGGTGCCCGTCCACCACGACGGGGCGCAGCCTGGCGACCAGGTCACGGACCAGCTTGCGGCCGGCCTCCTCGCCGCGGGTCTTCAGGATCGCGTACAGCCACTCCTTGTCGGTCGCCTCGATCACGACCTTGCCGGCCCATTCAGGGTGGTCGAGGAAGCCCTCATAGGTCGTAGGCAGGCTGGCGGCCTGCACCAGGTCCGTGTTGAAGGCAGGTGCGTTGTAGTTGCCGTAGCACCCGAACCAGCGCCGGTCGGGGTCGCGCGCGTCTGGCATGATCGACTCCGCTTCCGGCAGGTCGATCTGCGCCATGAACTGCCGGGGCGTCTGGCTGATTGTGGTCGTGTTCAGCAGGTCCCAGGATGGCTGGCCAGTGCGTGCTTCGATGCCGATGCGGCCAATCAGGTTCGGGTCCGCCGCGCGGACATAGCTGACCTTGATGCCGGTCGCGCTTTCGAACACGCCCCAAAGCGGCAGCGCCTCCTGCTCGTTGGTCGAGGAATAGACCGTCAGGTCACCCTCCTTGCGGGCGGGGCCGAGCAGGTCGGGCACGATCCAAGGCCGCGGCGGCGCATCTGCCGCCCGGGCGCCTCGCCCCAGGAAGGGCGTTGCGAGACCAGCCGCAAGCAGGCCCCGGCGCCCCCATGCCGCGGTGCCCGCGCTCCTCACGGCTGCGGACGGACTATCTGCAGAAGCTTCCCGCATGTCACGATGCGCGACATCTTTGGGTCGTCATGCCGCGTTCGATCAATGGGTTGCTCTTGGACTTTCGTCGACCTTAGAACCATGCGCAACACGATTTCAAGACCTGTTCGACAGCCGAAGATGTGCCGGTGACGGGCGGGGCATCGAACGCGGCTATGCTGAGCAGGATGCGCCTTGCCCCAAAACCGCGCCCAAGATGCGGTCGACCTGCCTCCACCCGCACCCGTCCGGCCTGGCCAGCGTCGCCGAAATCGCATTAATGGAGCCTATGTTGCTCACCATCGCCACCACGCACCGGCCGGCGACCGACCTGGGCTACCTGCTCGCGAAACATCCCGACCGGATGCAGACCTTCTCGCTTGGCTTCGGGGAGGCGCATGTCGTCTACCCGGAAGCGACGGAGGCGTGGCTGGGCCGCTCGCCAACTACGTCAACGACCGGCCGTACGTCGCATCCTCGTTCCTCAGCGTCGCGATCGCGAAGGTCTTCGGCTCCGCGCTCGGCGGCCGGACGACTCGGCCTGACCTGGTGGCGGCCGACCTGCCGTTCAGCGCGACGGTGGGACCGGTGCGCGTGCGCGGCGGCATCGACGTGGTGCGGCGGCTGTTCGATCCGCTGGGCTACGCGGTCACCGTGGAGCCGGTCACCAATGCCGATGGCGCCGCGCCTACGCTGTGGATGCTGACCCTCGCTGCCACGGTCCGGTTGCAGGCGCTGCTGTCGCACCTCTACGTGCTGGTGCCCGTGCTGGACGACGGCAAGCATTATTAGGTGTCGGCCGACGAGATCGACAAGCTGCTCCGCCATGGCGAGGGCTGGCTCGCGGCACACCCGGAGCGGGAGCTCATCACGCGCCGCTACCTGCGGCGCGGGCCACGGCTGGCGCGCGAGGCGTTGGAGCGGCTTGCCGCGCTGGACGCGGTTCCGGACGCCGCTGCGGACATCGAGCAGGATGCCGCGAGCCCGCCCGCAGACGAACCGGCGAGCCTGAACGACCTGCGGCATCAAGCGGTGCTGCGGGCGCTGCGGGACGCCGGCGCCGCCACGGTGCTCGATTTCGGGTGCGGCGAAGGCAAGATGCTGCGGCTGCTGCTGGCCGACCCGCGCTTCACGCGCGTGACGGGGGCCGACGTGTCGATGCAGGCCCTGTCGGTCGCGCGCGAGCGGCTGAACCTGGACCGGCTGCCGGATCGCCAGCGGCTGACGCTCCTGCAGACCGCGTTGACGTACCGTGACCGCCGGCTGGAGGGGTACGACGCCGCCGCGCTGGTGGAGGTCGTGGAGCACGTCGATCCCGGCCGCCTGCCCGCGTTCGAGCGCTCGGTATTCGCCTGCGCGCGGCCGAGGACGGTGGTCGTC
>CAXSFF010000029.1:0-11083 GCA_964236035.1 uncultured Acetobacteraceae bacterium | reverse complement strand
ATGGTGCGCGTCGTGGCCAGCAACGCCAAGCTGGCACGGCGCGCCGAGGGCATCGTCGCCGTCCTGACGGATGCAGACCCGGCCACCGCGGCGCATGCCTACGAGGCGGCCGACGGCGACATCCCGCTCGCTGTGCTGATGTTGGACGGGCACAGCCGCACCAGGGCGCAGGCGATGCTGGATGCGGCCGGCGGCGACCTGCGACGCGCGCGCGGTGGCTGATGCGCTGGACGGCGTCATCCGCACGCCGCAGGGATGGGTGCGCGGGCGGCTGACCCACACGGCCTCGATCATCGCCATCGAGCCGCGCGGCGATGCGCCCGGCGACCGCTTCATCCTGCCCGGCTTCATCGACCTGCACGTGCATGGCGGCGCCGGCGCCGACGTGATGGACGGCGCCGAGGCGGTCGCCCGCATGGCCCGCTTCCACGCCGGCCACGGCACCACGGCGCTGCTGCCCACCACGGTGACGGCGCCCGCGGCCGACCTGCTGCGCGCAGCAGCGGGCGTAGGCGTCACGCCGCATCGGGTCGGGTCGGCTAAGGTGTTGGGCCTGCATCTGGAGGGGCCGTTCATCAGCCCCGATGCCCTCGGGGCACAGCCGCCGTATGCGATCCCGCCCGATGCCGCGCTGGTCGACGCGATCGCGGAGCAGGCCGAGTTGCGCATCGTCACCCTGGCGCCGGAGATCGACCCCGCCGGCACGCTGCTCACCCATCTGGTGGCGCGCGGGGTGCGGGTGCAGCTGGGGCACACGACTTGCAGCTATGCTCAGGCTGCTGCCGCATTGGCTGGTGGGGCCGCCGGTTTCACGCATCTTTTCAACGCCATGTCGCCGATGCAGCATCGTGCGCCTGGTTGCGCCGGCTGTGCCTTGGCGCTGGGCCAGCATGCCGAGATGATCTTCGACGGGCTGCACGTGGCGGCGGGCGCGATGCTGGCGGCGCGGCGGGCCATCCCGGGGCTGTATGGCGTCACGGACGCCGTCGCCGCCGCCGGCATGCCGGACGGGGAATACCGCCTGGGCCGTCATGCCGTATTCAAGCGTGGCGCGTCCGTGCGGTTGGCGGATGGCACGTTGGCCGGCAGCGTGCTGACCATGGACCAGGCGCTGCGCAACCTGCTGGCGCTCGGCCTGCCACTCGCGGAGGCTTCGGACCGGCTGTCGGCGATCCCGGCGCGGTATCTCGGCCTGGCCGATCGCGGGTGGATCACGCCGGGCATGGCCGCCGATCTGGTGGTGGTGGATGCTGGCGGCCTGTTGCTGGACGTAGTCGCCGAGGGCGTGCCGGTGCCGCCGGCCGAGTGACGCCGGACGAACCCCCAGCCGGAACCATGCGGAGCCGCGCGTTGCAGGGCATGGCGGCGTCCTCCGCGGCGCAGGCGGTCCGGCTGGCGGTGCAGCTCGGCTCCGTCGTGGTGCTGTCCCGCCTGCTGCAACCCTCTGATTTCGGCTTGCTTGCCATGGTCGCGCCGGCCTACGGCGCGGTGGTGCTGGTTCAGGACCTCGGCCTGTCGCAGGCGACGGTGCAGGCGCCGCAGATCACCGCTGGCCAGTTGAGCAACCTGTTCTGGACCAACGTCGCCGTCAGCATCGGCCTGGCCGGCGCGCTTGCGGCCGCCGCACCTGCCCTGGCGCGGTTCTACGGCGAGCCGCGCGCCGCCGGGCTGACCGAGGCCTTTGCCGCCATCGTCATCCTGAGCGGCCTGGCGGCCCAGCCGCAGGCGTTGCTCAACCGGCAGATGCGGTTCCGCTTCATCGCGGCGATCGACGCCGGGTCGTACCTGGCCGGTTTCGCCGCTGCCGTGGTCACCGCTTATGCCCTGCGGGATTACTGGGCGTTGTTCGCCGCGCCCGCCGTCGGCGGCGCCGTGACCGTGGCCGCCAGCTGGGCGGCGACCGGCTGGCGGCCGGGTTGGCCGCGCTGCCAGCAGGGCGCCGGGACGCTGCTGCGGTTCGGCGGCGGCGTGGCTGGCGCGGACATGCTCGATTTCCTCGTGCGCAACCTGGACAAGCTGCTGATCGGCAGGGTTTGGGGCGCCGTCGCCCTGGGTGCGTACGACCGCGCCTACAAGCTGCTGCTGTTCCCGCTGGAGCAGGTCAACGGGCCGTTGTCCCGGGTGATGCTGCCCACGCTGGCGCGTCTGGCGGGGCAGCCGGAGCGCTACCGCCACGCCTACCTGCGGACCCTGCGGCAGCTGCTGTTGATCAGCCAGCCCGGCATCGTCTTCATGATCGTCGCCGCGGACACGCTGGTGCCGGCCGTACTGGGCGAGCAATGGCGGGCCTCCACGCCGATCTTCCTGTGGCTCGGACTGGCCGCGTTGCAGCAGCCGATGACGTCCTCAGTCGGATGGCTGCTGGTGACCCAGGGCCGCACCCGGGCGATGCTAGGGTGGGGGGCGTTCAACGCCGTGACCTGCGCCGCCGCCTTCATCGCCGGGCTGCCGTGGGGCGCGGTCGGGGTGGCGGCGGCCTATGCCATCACCGACATCGTGCCGCGCCTGCCGCTATATTGGTGGCTTGCGACCCGGTACGGCCCCGTGCGGCTCGCCGACCTGTGCCGCGCGGCGTGGCCGTTCCTGGTGGCGGATGCGGTCGGCGCGTCGGTGACCTGGGGTTTCCTGCACATGGTCCGGTGGCCTGTCGCGGCTGCGCTGACCACAGGCCTGGTGCTGTCCTACGGGACGGCGGGGCTTGTGCTGCTGGCTTTCCCGGACGGGCGGGCCGTGCTGCGGCAAAGCCTCGCCTTGGTCCGTGCGGCGCTGCAAAGGGCTGGCTAAAATTGAGCGCCGGCCTGGAACGTTCGCAGGGCCGGCCCGTTGGCGAGGGGTCCAGAAGGAGCACCCGAAATGCCGGCAGCCGAAAGCCTCAAGGATGTCTACACCGACGAGATGAAGGATCTGTGGTCGGCCAACGACCAGATGACCCAGGCCGTCACCACGATGGCGGGCAAGGCGCATGATCCCAAGCTGAAGCAGATGCTCGAATCCTCGGTTTCCGGGATCAACAAGCACTCCACGATGTTGCAGTCGCTGATCAAGGAGGCCGGCGAGGAGGTCGAGAAGGAGCACTGCAAGGGCATGGAAGGGCTGGTCAAGGAAGCCCTGAAGCACACCGTCAAGGAGGCGTCTAGCAACGGCGACCTCTGCGATCTCGAGATCATATCACAGTATCAGCGCATGTCGCACTATGGCCTGGCTGGCTTTGGCACCGCGGGCGCCTATGCCGAGGCGCTGGGCATGAAGGAGCACGTCAGCAAGCTGAATACGATCGTCTCCGACATCTACAAGAGCGACGAATATGCCAGCGCGTTGGGCGAGAAGCTGATCAAGCTCGCCTCTGCAAAAGCCTAGCGCCCAGACGTCAGCCGATTGAGCAGGAGCTGACGGCAGGATGGTTCAGGCGATCAGCCGCCACCTGCTGTCAGCTTCTTTCTGGCGCGATCAGCCGCCGGCCATCGTCATGCCATCGATGCGCACCGTCGGCGACTCGGTGGCGCGACGGAAACGCAGGTCGTTGGCCGGCACCAGCGCCGCAAACATGTCGCGTAGGTTGCCGGCAATGGTGATTTCCGCCACCGGCTCGGCCAGTGCGCCGTTGCGGATCATAAACCCGGCGGCGCCGCGGCTGTAGTCGCCGGTCAACCCGTTGACGCCCATACCCAGCAACTCGGCGACGTAAAGTCCCTCGGTGATGTCAGCCATCAACGCTGCGGGCGTGAGTGTCCCCGCCGCCAGGTACATGTTCGACACCCCGGGCGAACCACCATTCGAGTGCCCGTTGGTGCGCAAGCCCAATTGCCGCGCGCTGCGGCTGTCGAGAAGCCAGCCGGTCAGCACGCCGTCGTCAATCAGCGTGCTGTTGGCGGTGGGCACGCCCTCGGAGTCGAATGGCTTCGACCGCGGGCCGCGCCGGCGGTGCGGCTGGTCGAACACCATGATGCCGGGCGCGAAGATGCGTTGGCCCAACGCGTCCTTCAGGAAGCTGGTGCCGCGCGCGATCGACGCCCCGCTGATGGCGCCGGCCATGTGCCCGAGCAGGCCGCCGGCGACCCGCGGGTCATACACCACGGGCAGCTTGGCCGTGTCCGGACGCCGCGGGTTGAGCCGGGCGATGGCGCGCTCGCCGGCGCTGCGGCCGATCGCCGCCGGGTCTTCGAGGTCGGACAGGAAGGTGGCGGAGCTGAAGTCGTAGTCGCGCTGCATGCCCGTGCCGCTGCCGGCGATGGCCGTGGCGCTGACCGAGTGGCTGCTGCGCGCGTAACCGCCAGCGAACCCGGCGCTGGTGGCCAGCAGGAACTCGGAGCGGCCATAGCCTGCCTCGGAGCCTTCCGAGTTGTTGATGCCCGGCACTGCCATCGCTGCGTCCTCGGCGGCGGCGGCGCGCGCGATCAGCGCCTCCGTGGTCGGCTCCGAACCGTCGTTCAGCTCCAGCGGCCCGGCATCGACCACCCGCGCCTCCTCGGCGAGGCCGCCGAACGGGTCTTCCGGCACGATGCGCGCCATCGCCACCGCACGCTCCGCCAATGCCGCGAAGCCGTTGGCCGCGATCTCCGTCGTGGACACGGAGGCGCTGCGCTTGCCGACGTACACCGTCAGCTCCAGCCCGCGCCGCTCGGAGCGCTCCAGGTGCTCGGTGCGGTCCATCCGCCGCTGCACGCTGACCGAAAGCGATCCGGACACCGCCGCCTCTGCGGAGTCGGCGCCGGCGCTCTTGGCGCGGTCGAGCAGCGCGCTCAGCAGGTCGAGCTGGTTCATGCCGCGAGCTTGTCGACGATGGCGGCGAGGCTCGGCACCTGCTCCGCCGGACCCATGGTGGCAAGCGTCGGACGGCCGCGGAAGATGCGCGCGGCGGCGCGGCGCACATCCGCCAGCGTCACCGCCTCGATCTTGGCGACGGTCTCGGCGGTCGGCACGATGCGGCCGAACACCTGCATCTGCCGCGCCAGCTGCTCACAGCGGCTGCCGGTGCTCTCCAGCGACATCAGCAGCCCGGCCTTCGACTGCGCCCGCGCCCGGGTCAGCTCCGGCTCCGCCACGTCGATCTGCACCCGGCGCAGCTCCTCCAGGGTGACGGGCATCAGCTCGTTGGCCTCGTCCTCGCCGGTGCCGGCGTAGATGCCGAACAGGCCGCCATCCATCGCCGGCGAGTTGAACGAGTAGATCGAGTACACCAGGCCACGCTTCTCGCGGATCTCCTGGAACAGCCGTGACGACATGCCGCCGCCGAGCAGGGTCGACAGCATCATCGAAGCGTAGAAATCCGGGTCGCCGTAGCCCACCGACGGGAAGCCAAGCACGATATGCACCTGGTCGAGGTCGCGCCCCTCGCGGAACTCGCCGCCCTTGTACAGCCCAGGCGTGGCGGGGCCGGCCAATTGCGATGGCAGGTCGGCGAAGTGCCTGGCCGCGAGGTCCACCACGGTCGCGTGGTCGAGCGCGCCGGCGGCGGCCACCACCACGTTGCCGGCGGCGTAGTGCTGGTGCATGTAGCCGGTCAGCACCTCGCGGCCCATGGACTTGATGCCGTCCTCGCGGCCCAGCGTGGGGCGGCCCATCGGCTGGTCCGGGTACGCCGTTTCCTGGAAGTGGTCGAACACGATGTCGTCCGGGGTGTCGTTGGCCTGGCCGATCTCCTGCAGGATCACGCCGCGCTCGCGCTCCATCTCCTCGGGCGCAAAGCTGCTGTGGGTCAGGATGTCGCCGACGATGTCGGCCCCGAGCGCCAGATCCTCCTTCAGCAGCTTCACGTAGTACGCGGTCTGCTCGCGGGCGGTGTAGGCGTTGATGTGGCCGCCGACGTCCTCGATCGCCTCGGCGATGGCGGCGGCGCTGCGGCGCGCGGTGCCCTTGAACGCCATGTGCTCCAGGAAGTGGCTGGCGCCGTTCTCCGCCTCCGTCTCGTTGCGGGTGCCGACGCCGACGTAGGCGCCGAGCGAGACGGTCTCGACGCGGTCCATGGCCTCCGTGACCACGGTGAGGCCGGACGGCAGGCGGGTGACCTCGATGGGCTTCGGCGTCATGCGGCGTTCCTGTATGCGAAGGCGCGCACCTGGGCCTCGACGGCGTCGAGGTCGTTGGGCGCGGCGGTGAAATGTTCCGTCCGATCATATAGGTCGGCCAGGTGCGCGGGCAGGGGGGGGCGCTGCCCCGTGGCGCGCTCCATGGCGTCGGGGAACTTCGCCGGGTGCGCGGTGGCGGCGCAGACCAGCGGCAGGTGGGCGCAGGGGAACGCGCGCGCGCCGGCGACGCCGATGGCGGTGTGCGGGTCGGCCAGGTAGCCACATTCGACCTGCAGCCGGCGGATTTCCGCCAGGGTGCCGGCGTCGTCGAGGCGGAAGCCGTGCAACAGCGTGGTGGCGCGGCGCCAAGCGTCGTGCGGCACGTCCATGTGGCCGGTGCCGCGGAAGCGCTGCATGGCGGCGGCGCAGGCGGCGGGGTCGCGGCCCAGCAGCTCGAACAGCAGCCGCTCGAAGTTGGAGCTGATCTGGATGTCCATGCTGGGCGACAGGCTGGCCTCGACCGCCTGCATGCTCATGTCGTTGCTGGCCAGGAAGCGGGTCAGGATGTCGTTGCGGTTGCTGGCCACCACCAGGCGGGCGACCGGCAGGCCCATGCGCCGCGCCGCCCAGGCCGCCAGCACGTTGCCGAAATTGCCGGTCGGCACGCTGAACGCGACCTCCCGCTCCGGGCCGCCGAGGGCGAGGGCGGCGGCGAAGTAGTACGGGATCTGCGCGGCGATGCGGGCCCAGTTGATCGAGTTCACCGCCGACAGGTGCAGCTCCTGCCGGAACGGCGCGTCGGCGAACATCGCCTTCACCAGGTCCTGGCAGTCGTCGAAGGTGCCGTCGATGGCGATGTTGGCGACGTTGCCGGCGTCCACCGTGGTCATCTGCCGGCGCTGCACCTCGCTGGTGCGGCCGGCCGGGTGCAGGATGGCGATGTCGACCCGCTCACGGTTCTGGCACGCCGCGATCGCCGCCGACCCCGTGTCGCCGGAGGTGGCGCCGACGATGGTGATGCGCTGGTCCCGTTGCGCCAGCACCACGTCGAACAGGCGGCCCAGCACCTGCATCGCCATGTCCTTGAAGGCGAGCGTCGGTCCGTGGAACAGCTCCAGCGACCACAAATCGGGGCCAAGCTGCACCAGCGGGCACACCGCCGGGTGGGTGAACCCGGCGTACGCCTCCGTGCAGATCGCGGCGAGCGTGGCGGACGGCACGCTGTCGCCGACGAACGGCTGCATGACCCGGGCGGCAAGCTGCGCATACGGCAGGCCGCGCAGCGCGCGCAGGTCGGCGGCGGAGAAGTGCGGCCAGGTCTCGGGCATGAACAGCCCGCCGTCCTCGGCCAGGCCGGCCAGCAGCACGCCGGCGAAATTGCGGGCGGGGGCGGCCCCGCGGGTGGAGATGTAGCGCATGCGCGGCAGGTTAGAACCAAGCGGCAGGCGGCGGAAGGGCATTAGCACCGGACGGCAGCGTCTGAAATCGATCCAGCATCTGGAAAAATGTCTATAAGAAATCTTTAAATTGGGTTAAATAGTGTAATGCTGATTTTGGATATATTGCAAATGGTTTGGCTTCATCCCTGCAGAGGCGCCACGTGACGGTGCAACTACGTCTGGGCCGTTTTGCTCTCGTCGTCATAGTTCTCACAAGTGGTTGCTCTATAATCGCGACAAAGTCGGTCGATGCTCGTCCCGCTGTAATAGGTAGACACGACCTTGCTGACGACGGGGCAATCCACCGCACCCAAGAGACCACTTACGGCGACTGGACTTACTACCGTGAGATTGGCCCTGGCAGTATTCAGACCTGTGGTTTTGAGACGTATCCAGAAGCGCACTTGCGTAAATTCGCCTTCACCGTCGCAATCGGAGGTAAACTCAAGCGTGCGATCACGACGCTCGCTTGGGTAAACAGCTCTTGGAACATGCCCGCGCAGTCAGATGTTCCTATTAGGGTTGGATCAGAGAGGAAGACGTTTTCTGCTTTGGTTACCGTAGCTGGCGGACGAGCGATAATAGTGCTGAACCCGTTCAGCGATGATTTCGGCGCTGAGGTCGTGGCGGAGTTTCTAATGCCTGGCAACGTCATGGTGACACGCAATGATGATCCCTGGACGCTTCTTAGTCAGACAGGGAGAGCGGAAGCTGTGAGCGCATTTATGCAATGCTTTCAGGATCGATCCCGAGGCTTATAAATCAACGTTGTGCGAATCATGCGCGGTGCGACCACATTGGCGGCTACACACGCCAGATTTTCTTTTGACTATGACACTGCCAGCCAAGCCCTGGGCTAGGTGCAAACTTGCCATCCTTGTATGCTGCGGCACCCTTTGTTGGAGCAGCGTCGATGACCCTCAAGGCCACATGCCTCGCCAGCCTGATCGCCCTCGCCACCCACGCCGCATCGGCCGCCGAGCCCGTGCGGATCGGCGTCGACACCGTCCTGAGCGGCCAGTTCGCCGACCGCGGCCAGAGCGAGCAGTATGGCGTCGAGCTGGCGTTGCAGCGCATCAACGAGGCCGGTGGCGTGCTGGGGCGCCCGGTCGAGACGTTCTATGCCGACAACGCCAACGATCCGGCCACGGGGGTCGCCGGGGTCAAGCGCCTGGTCGGGCAGGAGCACGTCTCCGCCATCCTGGGGGCGCTCGCCACCCCAGTGACCCACGCGATCATGCCGGTGATCCAGGAACTGCAGGTCCCGCTGATCATCGACATCTCGGCGGGGCAGGATTTCGTCGACGCGTCCGGCGTGGGCGGCAATCCGTGGGTGTTCAAGACCATCCCCTCCGACAAGGACATCGCCGAGAAGCTGGTGGGGTGGCTGCAGCAGCAAGGCAGCAAGACCGTCGCCGTCATCGTGGACGACAATCCTTTCAACAAGGTGAACGCCGACAGCTTCCTGAAGGCCGCCGCCGTTGCTGGTTTGGCGGTGAGCGCGACGGAGACGGTCGCCAAGGGCACGACCGACCTGGCGCCGGTGCTGGCGCGGCTGAAGGCCGGCAACCCGGACCATCTGGTGACGAACCTGGCCGGCTCGACCGCGGCGTTCTTCAAGGCCTACGAGCAATCCGGCTGGACGGTGCCGGTCACCGGGCGGATCGACATGGCCGCGGCGCTGGCCGCCGTATCGCCGGCGTTCGTGGCGGCGGGCGGGCTGGCGCAGACGGCCGGCATCGTGACCTATACGCCGACGATCCAGACGCCGGCGGTGCGGGACTTCATCACGGCCTACCAGGCGAAATACGGCATCATGCCGACCCAGCGCGCGTTCTACGCCTACGAGGCGACGGGCGTGGTGGTGGATGCGATCAAGCGCGCCGGGTCCGACCAGCCGGCGGCGGTGCAGGCGGCGCTGAAGACCTCGACGATGCCGTCCCTGCTTGGCGGCAGCTACGCCATGGATGACCACAACCACCCACACACGCCGATGCAGATGGTCGGCATCCGCGACGGCAAGGTCGCCGTGATCGGCGCGGCGTCCTAATCGCCGCTCAGGTGCAGCGCCAGCTCCCGCCGGTGGGGGCTGGCCCGGTGCTCATACAGGTAGATTCCCTGCCAGGTGCCCAACGCCATGCGGCCATTCTGCACGGGAATCCCCAGCTGGGTCTGGCCGAGGGCGGCGCGGATATGGGCAGGCATGTCGTCAGGCCCCTCCGAATCATGCCGGTAGCGGGCGTTCTCAGGCACGAGGCGGCGGAAGAAGTCGTCGAGATCGGCCCGCACGGTCGGGTCGGCATTCTCCTGGATCAGCAGCGAGGCCGAGGTGTGGCGGATGAACACCGTCAACAGCCCCGTGTCGATGCCCTGCCGCCCGACCCAGTCGGCCACATTGGCAGTGATCGGCCACAGGCCCTGGCCCTTGGTCGCGACGACCAGGCGGTGCGTCGCCTGTCGCAGGCCGGTCAAAACACCGCCACCAGGATGATCCCCGTCACCATCAGGGCGGCGCCGAGCAATCGCCCGATCCCTGCCGCGTGCACGGGGAAGCCGACTAGGCCGAAATGGTCGAGCGCGATCGAGGCCATGACCGCCGCCGTCACCGTCAGCCCGGTGAACAGCCCGGCGCCCAGCAGGCGGGGCGCGATCAGCATCGACATGATGTACAGCGCGCTGACGATGCCGCCAGCCCAGGCCCACCATGGCGCAGCGCCGATCTGCCCCGTCGGGAACGGCCCGGCGACGAACGCCGACGCGATGATCAGGCACAGCACCGAGATCGCGCTGAACAGCAGCGACGGCCACCACGGGCCGCCCAACGTGCTGGTCAGCTTGGCGTTCATCCCCGTCTCGACGGAGGTAAGGGCGCCGACGACGGCGACGAACACGTACAGGAAGATCTTCATGGCCCGCCAACGCCGGCCATGGCGGCCAGGTTCGCCACACCCACCTATCGCCGACCGAACAGCCGCTCGATCTCGGCCCGGGTCAGCTTGAGGTAGGTGGGGCGGCCATGGCTGCAGGTGGCCGCGCGCGGGGTCGCCTCCATCAGGCGCAGCATGGCGTCCATCTCCGCCGCCTGCATGCGGCGTCCGGCGCGGATGCTGCCGTGGCAGGCCATCCGCGCGATCACGGCGTCGATGCGGGCGGCCAGCGCCGTCGCCTCGCCGCATTCAGCCAGCTCGTCGGCCAGGTCGCGCAGCAGCGCCGCCGGCTCCGGCGCGCCGCCGGCCGACAGCAACGCGGGCAGGCCGCGGACCAGCACCGCCCCGGCGCCGAACGCCTCCAGCTCCAATCCCAGCCGGGCCAGGGCCGGGGCATGCTCGACCAGGCGGGCGGCATCGGCCGGCGGCAGGTCCACCACGGCCGGCAACAGCAACGGCTGTACGGCAATGCCGCCATCGCGGTGCTGCGCGGTCAGCGCCTCCTGCGTCAGGCGCTCATGGGCCGCGTGCTGGTCGACCAGCACCAGGCCGCCGTCGCCCGCCACCGCGATGATGTAGGTGTCCAGCACCTGCGCCACGGCGGCGCCCAGCGGATAGGAGTCCGACACGGGTGCGGCAGGCAGCACGCGGGCCGCCGGCGGGCCGGGCGCGAAGCCGAGCTGCGCCTCCGAGAAGCCTGGCCGGCGGGGCG
>CAXSFF010000028.1:0-11156 GCA_964236035.1 uncultured Acetobacteraceae bacterium | reverse complement strand
CAACCCGGCGTTCGCCCGCAACCTGCGCGGCATGGGCGATTTCTTCGCCGACATGCGCGCCGGCGACGTGCCGGCCGGCGGCGGCGTGTTCTACCTGCGCGGCGGCTTCACCAACCTCGACGGCATGGCCCCGCCGATCCAGAACGCCGGCTACCCGAACCCGGCCGGGCTGACGGACGCCGAGCGCGCCGCCATCGTAAAGGCGAAGTCCGGCGACGACGACCACCCCGGCTACAGCGACCGCCAGATCAGCGAGAGCATGACCGCCCGCGTGGTCAACGCCATCGCCGCGCGGCCGGAGATCTGGAACCAGAGCGCCATCATCGTCACCTATGACGAGTCGGACGGCTTCTACGACCACGTGCCGCCGCGCATCCTGTCGTACGACGGCGACGGCCTGCCGCTGGCGCGCGGCATCCGCATCCCGCTGACGGTGATCTCGCCGTATGCCCGCGCGCACGTCGTGTCGCACGCGGAAGGCGACCACAACGCCGTCATCGAGACCATCGAGGCGATCTTCGACCTGCCGCCGCTCGCCAGCCTGCCGGACGAGGCGCAGGCGCTGGTGACGGGGGCGGACGCGCAGTTCAACGGGCCGGACGGCTTCGTGCAGCGCCATCTCGGGCCGCGCGACCTGAACGCGCCCGAGACGGACGACCTGCTGTCGGCGTTCGAGCCGGGGCGGCTGACTGGCGCGCTGCCGCCGTTGCCGGGCGCCTATGCGATGATCTCCGATGACGTGGTGGCGAGCCTGCCGCATTACGGCGGGGCGGGCTGCGCCGCGGTCGGGATGACGCCGGAGGATCGCCGCCAGGGCATCCCGAACGCGATGCCGGCGCATTTCAACACGCTGCCGGCCACCTTTCCCGCCTATAATCAATAGCATGCGGTCCTGGTTCGCCGCCTGCCTGTTGCTGTGGGCAGCGCCGGCGTGGTCGGGTGGCGTGCTGGACCGGGTGCGGGCCGAGGGCGTGGTGCGATGCGGGGCGGAGCAACGCGCCGGGTTCGCCGCCGGCACGGACCCGGCTGGCCTCGCCGTGGAGCTGTGCCGCACGGTCGCGGTGGCGGTGCTCGGCCCGGCGGCGCGGGTGGCATTCCAGGTCTACGGCGCCGACGCGGATTTCGCCGACGTGCGGACGGGCGCGGCCGACATCGCGTTCGTCTCCGGGTCCGCGGTGGCGGCGCACCGCCTGGCTGCCGCGGTCATCCCCGGCCCCGCCGTGTTCTTCGACCAGGTCACGCTGATGGTGCCGCAGGACGCCGCGGCGCGCGACTTGGCGGACCTGTCCGGCCAGGGCGTGTGCTTCATGATCGCCAGCCCGGCGCAGCGCGCGCTGGAGCAGGAAGCCGAGCGGCTGCACATCGGCTTCGCCCGCCTCGCCTTCGAGGAAGAGGTCGAGATGCTGGACGCCTACGACGTGCGGCGCTGCGTCGCGATGGCCGGCGAGGCGACCGAGTTGGCGGCGTACCGGCTGACGCCCGGCGTCAACGGGCTGCGCAGCCGCATCCTGCCGCGCGCGCTGGGACTGGAACCGCTGTCGGCTGCGACCCCGGTTGCGGATGGGGCCTGGGCGGCGCTGGTCGCGTGGGTGCTGCAAGGGGTGATCCTGGCGGACCATCCCGCGACGCCCTGGACATCGCCGGGCGCGGAGGCGATGGCGGGCGCGGCGGCGCAGATCGGGCTGCGGCCGGACTGGTTGCAGAATTTGGGCGGCTATGGTGCGTTATACGACCGCACGCTGGGGATGCGGTCGCGGCTGCACCTGCCGGCTGGGCCAAACGCCGCCTGGCCTGCGGGGCTGCTGGTGCCGGCCGCGGACTGACACCAACGGCAACGGTGCCTACCTCTTCTCCCCTCCCCTTGCGGGAGGGGCTGGGGGAGGGGTTAGCCACGCGCGGGGTGGTTGATGTGGCCACCCCTCCTCCCGGCCTCCTCCCGCCCATTCGTCAAGCACCGGGGGAGGAGGTGCAGTGCAGTGGTTAAATCCCAACATCGTCGGTATGACCGCGGCTTTGTTCATCGGCTGTTAACCTTCGTGTGGCATGGTGCGGCCATGATCTCGAGCAGCACCCTTTCGGCCTTCTCCGCGGGCATCAAAAGCATCCAGTCCGGCGGCATCCAGCCGACGCGGGTGGCGTCGCCAGCGCAGGCCACGACGCCCGTGCAGAAGCAGTTGCAGGCGTTGCCGTCCCCCCTGTCACCCGTCCGGCCCTCGCCGCGGGGATCGCTGCTGGACCTGTCCGTGTAGGTATTTCTCTACAAGACTTCACATTTCGATAACGGGGCTTGATCGCCGGCGGGCGGACCGTCACGCTAGGCGGATGCCGGAGTTCACCTACGCCATCCCTGCGGGCGACACGCGCGAGCGGGCGATCTGCTCGACCTGCGGGTTCATCGACTACGCCAACCCGCGCATCGTCGCCGGCGCCGTCGTCGCCGACGCTGGGAAGGTGCTGCTGTGCCGACGCGCGATCGAGCCACGCTCCGGGTTCTGGACCCTGCCGGCCGGATACCTGGAGCTGCACGAGACCAGTGCGGAGGGCGCGCGGCGCGAGGCGATGGAGGAGGCGGGCGCGAACATCGTGCTCGACGGCATCCTCGCCATCTATGACGTGAGTCGCATCGGCCAAATCCAGATCATCTACCGCGCCAGCCTTGCCGACCCGGCCATCGCTGCCGGCGAGGAAAGCCTGGAAGTCCGGCTATTCGCCTGGGATGACATCCCATGGGGCGAAATCGCGTTCCCAACGGTGCGTTGGGCATTGCATGCCTGGCGTGACAGTGCCGGCGGCCCGATCGGCGCGCCATTCGGCAATCCCGAGGAAGACCCACGCGGCACGCGCCGCCTTGACGCGGTGGCGGCGCTATGATCTCGCGTGCATTGATGCGTCCCGCGATCGTGGCCGTTGCCGGGTTGCTGGCGATGGCAGCGGCGCCCCAAGGCGGCTTTTCGATGGCGACGCCGGGGCCGACATTCACCGTCAGGCCTGAACAGCTGGGCAAGTCCACCCCACCCTCGGGCTTCGCGCCGGCGCCGTTGCCGAACCGCGACGCGGCCACGCCGACCGGGCCGGCAGGCTCATCGAACGCCTCGCTTTCTCCCAGCGTGTTCACGCGCAGCGACCAGTACCATGGCGAGGGGCTGGCGGCATCGTCCAGCGTGCAGAGCGACCAGGAACGACGCGCCAAGCCGGGCGCCGGCTTCAACCTCAAGATGCCGTTGCAGTAGCTTGCAGCCGCCTGGTTAAGATAACGCGTCCTGGTCGCATGCCAGCCGGCAAACAGAAGGCCCGGCACGGGACACCCGCGCCGGGCCGAACGTCAGCGGCTCTTCTGGTAGAGCTTGGTGGCGATCTCGAACATCTCCTCGGGCGCGTAGTCCGGTGCGAAGGCGCCGTAGTTGCCGAGCAGCTCCGGCATCTTGGCACCTTCTGGAGCGCCGGCCACCACCTCAAGGTTGCCCGGCGGGTCGCCCGGCAACGCGACCTCGTCGTTGGACCAAACGCCGGCCGCTTCCGCGTAGTCGTCCGGGCTGAAGGTGTACAGGCGGCGGTGCTTGCCCTCGGCGAGGTACTTGTCGCACTCGGGGATACGGCTCAGGTCGATGTTCGGCGTCGGCAGCATCTTCTCGACGGCAACGCCGGTCAGCTTCTTCAACGCCAGCGCGTAGGCATGCGCGTGCAACGAGCCGCGCACCAGCAGGTAGCCGCAAACCTCGCGGCCGGTCGCCTCGGTCATCGTCTCGTACACCCGCAGCTTGTGGATGCGCGCGCCGCACTCGAGATGGAAGTTATGCAGCAGGTCGATGATCAGGTTCCCGGTCGTGGTCACCATGTCCATGTTCCAGGACGCGGCGTTGCTGTTCATCGGCATCGCGCCGCCGCCGTTGGACAGGAAGCTGCCGGCCAGCCGGACGTCCTTCATCTCTGCGAACGGCGCCTTCGAGATGTCGACGTTGGTGGTGGGATTGCCGGGTCCGTTGTTCAGCATGGCGATGCCGTTGCTGACGATCTCCACATGGCCCAGTTCCTCGCCGAAGATACTGGAGACGAGGCTGTAGAACGGGCGCAGCTTGGTCTTGTTGCGGAAGTTGAAGCTCTGGAACATGTAGTTGCCCAGGGTCGACATCTCGCCGTACTTGCCGCCCAGCAGCTCCTGCAACGCGGCGGCGGCGTTGGGGTCGGGCTTCTTCGGCTCGGGCAGCTCGGTCAGCAGGCGATCGATTCGCATGAACATGGTTGGACGCTCCTTGGGATGGTCCAAGGGTATACGACCACATCGAGAGCGAGTTCCGCCATCGCCGGACGCCGATGTCGAGTTAACGTTACTGCAACGCGGGCGTGCCCAGATACTCCCGCAGCAGCCGGTTCACCGCGTCCGGCGCGTGCTGCTGCACCCAGTGCGAGATGCCGGGCAGCCGGTGCAGCGACAGCTCGGCCACGTAGCGCTCCGTGCCGTCCAGCGTGGCCAGGTCCAGCGCGACATCGTCCTCGCCCCAGATCATCAGCGTGGGAACCGTGATCCTGGCCGCGGGATCGGGCGTTCCGGTGGTCAGCCTGATGGCCCGATACCAGTTCAGCATCGCCGTGGCGGCGCCGGGTTCGGCGACCTGGCCGGCATAGACGGCGAGCGTCGCCGCGGGGATGTCGATGCCGCGGAACATGCGGCGCACGGCCGCGCCGCCGTTCACGGCCAGCATCCGCTCCGGCAGCCAGGGCAATTGGAAGAAGCCGACGTACCAGGATTTCCGCGCCTGGCGCCAATGCCGCAGCGCCGCCTGGAAGCACAGCGGATGCGGCACGTTCATGATCACCAGCCGCTCCAGCGGGCGCACCCGCCCGGCCGCGAAGTACCAGGCGACCATCGCCCCCCAGTCATGCCCGATCAGGGTGACGCTCGCCGCCCCCGACGCGTCGATCAGCCCGGCGACGTCGGCCAGCAGGTGCCGCATCGCGTACGCCGTCACTCCCACCGGGCGCGACGACCGGCCATAGCCGCGCTGGTTCACCGCCCACACGCGGTAGCCCAGCGCCGCCAGCACGGGCATCTGATGCCGCCATGACACCGCATGCTCCGGGAACCCGTGCAGGCACAGCGCCAGCTTGCCGCCGGGCACGTCCGGGCCGTCCTCCAGCACCTCGAAGCGCATCCCGTTCGCCTCGACAAAGCGGGTGCGCATCAGGCGCCGACTAGCCCCCGGGCGAAGTCCATCGCCTCGAACGGGCGCAGGTCGCCGGCCTGCTCGCCGACGCCGACGGCGTGCACGGGGAGGCCGAAATCCTCCGCCAGCGCCACCACGATGCCGCCGCGGGCGCTGCCGTCGAGCTTGGTGACGATCAGCCCCGTGATGTCGACCAGCTCCTTGAACACCCGAACCTGCTCGATCGCGTTGTGCCCCGTGGTCGCGTCCAGCACCAGCAGGGTGGAGTGCGGCGCGCTCAGGTCCTGCTTGCGCAGCACGCGGATGATCTTGGCCAGCTCGTCCATCAGCGCCGTCTTGTTGTGCAGCCGCCCGGCGGTGTCGATCAGCAGCACGTCGGCGCCGTCCGCCTTCGCCCGCACCAGGGCGTCGAACGCCAGCCCGGCCGCGTCGGCGTTGGGCGGCCCGGCGATCACGGGCGCCCCCGTGCGCTCGCCCCACACCTGCAACTGCTCCACGGCGGCGGCGCGGAAGGTGTCGCCGGCGACCAGTACGGCGCGCAGGCCCTGCTCGCGGTACTGCAGCGCCAGCTTGCCGATGGTCGTGGTCTTGCCGTTGCCGTTGACGCCCACCACCAGGATCACGTGCGGGCGGCGGCTGCGGTCCAGCACCAGCGGCACGGCGACGGGGGCGAGGATGGCGGCGATCTCCTCGGCCAGCGCCTGCTTCACCTCGGCGTCGGTGACGTCCTTGCCGAACTTGCTGCTGCGGAAGCTGGCGACGATGCTGGCGGCGGCCTGCGGGCCGAGGTCGGCGCCGAGCAGCAGCTCCTCCAGCTCCTCCAGCGCTGCGTCGTCCAGCTTGCGGCGGATGAACACGGCGCTGATGCCGCCGGTCAGCTTCTGCGTGCTGCGGCTCAGCCCCTCCTTCAGCCGGTTGAAGAAGCCCAGCGCCATCAGGCCGCCTCCACCAGCAGGCCGTCCGCCTGCGCCGCCAGCACGCGGGCGCGCAGCAAGGTGCCGGCGGGGGCGTCGATGCGGACGGGCGCGAAATGCTCGGTATGGCCGCGGCCGCCGCGCTCGGCCAGCACGGTCACGTCCGCGCCGACCTGGCTGGCGTGGAACCCGGCGGCGGCGCGGGCGGCGGTGGCGCGCAGATAGGCGGCGCGCTCCCGGCGCAACGAGACGGGAACGGACGGCATGCGGGCGGCGGGGGTGCCGGGGCGCTCGCTGTAGGGGAAGACGTGCAGATAGGGGATGGCGGCCTCCTCGACGAAGGCGAGCGTGTCGGTGAACAGCGCCTCGGTTTCAGTGGGGAAGCCGGCGATCAGGTCGGCGCCGATCGCGAGGCCAGGCCGCAACGCGCGCGCCTTTGTAATGGCCGCGAGCGCGTCGGCGCGGCTGTGGCGGCGGCGCATGCGCTTGAGGATGAGGTCGGCGCCGGCTTGGATCGACAGGTGCAGGTGCGGCATCAGCCGCGGCTCCTCGGCCAGCAGCGCCCATAGCGCCGGGTCGATGCCGTTGGGATCGAGCGAGGACAGGCGCAGGCGCGGCAGCTCCGGCACGTCCGCCAGCAACTGGCGCGCCAGGTCGCCCAGGCTCGGCGCGCCTGGCAGGTCGGGGCCGTAGCTGGCGATGTCGACGCCGGTCAGCACGACCTCGCGCACGCCGCCCTCGACCAGGCCGCGGACCTGGCGCACCACGGCATCGATGGCCACGCTGCGGCTGGGGCCGCGGCCGAACGGGATGATGCAGAAGGTGCAGCGGTGGTCGCAGCCCTGTTGCACCTGCACGAACGCGCGGGTGTGGCGCGCGAACGGCGCGACCACGGGCGCCGCCGCCGCGGCCGGGCGCATGATGTCGGCCACGGCGCCGGGCGCGTCCGGAGCCCAGGACGCGGCGCGCAGCTTCTCCTGGTTGCCCAGCACGCGGTGCACGCCGGGCAGCGCCGCCCACGCCGCCGGGTCGACCTGCGCCGAGCACCCCGTGACGACGATGCGCGCGTCCGGGCGCTCGCGGTGCAGGCGGCGGATCGCCTGCTGCGCCTGGCGTTCGGCTTCCGCGGTGACGGCGCAGGTGTTCACCACCACCAGGTCGTGCTGCCCGGCCGCCAGCCCGCCGATCACCTCGCTCTCGAACAGGTTGAGCCGGCAGCCGAAGGTGACGACCTCGGCAGGCATCAGTGCGTCTTGACGGGGTTGCTGGCGGCCAGCTGGGTGCCCTTGGCGTTCGGCTGGAACCGGATGGCGATGCTGTAGGTGGAGCCGCAGGCGTAGACCATCCAATCCTCGTCCCACGGGCGGGCGTCGCGGCCGTCCTTCACCTCGGGGTCGGGCGGGCCGTCGTATTTGCGGAAGCGCGCCTCGGTGAAGGCCTGCTGCTTGCAGTTCGGCGGCGGCGCCCGCCCGGCGACGGCCTGCGCGTATTGCAGCGCGGCCTTTTGCGTGACGGGATCGGCGTGGCTGTCGCCGGGCATCATGGCGACCCGCTGCGGCGCGCCGTCGGCCCGGGCGATGGTCAGCACGTTCAGCGTGCGCGCCGGGCCGCAGCCGGTGACGCTCACCGGCTCCGTCCAGATGCCGGCGTAGGGGTTGCCGTCGGCGCCGAACTGCGGCGGCTGGAACACCGTCAGCTCGCTGGTCGGCTGGAACCGCGCCGCCGCGCAGGCGCCCGGCATCTCGTTGAACTGGGCCTTGGCCGCGGCGACCACGGGCGCCTGCCATGGCGGGGTGGCCACCAGCTGCTCCAGGACGAGGCCCTTGATCGGGGGCGGCACCGGTGCCGGCTGCACGGGGGCCGGCTCGTACTGCGGCGGCGCCGATGCCGGCGGTGCGGGTTGGGCCAGGGCCGGGGCCGCCAGCAGCAGCAGCGCGCCAGCGCGGCGGAGCGTGATCATGCGTCGGAGTTCCATCGTTTTCCTCAAGGCCTTCAGGCAGGATAGTCGGCGGGATCGAACGAACCCTCATAGGCCGAGGCAACGGGGCCCGTCATCAGGACGTGGCCGTTTTCCTGCCATGTGATGCGCAGCTCGCCGCCGTCCACCATCACGGCCGCCGAGCGTCCGGTCAGGCCGCGGCGGTGCGCGTTCACCAGCGCGGCGCACGCGCCGGAGCCGCAGGCCAGCGTCAACCCGGCGCCGCGCTCCCACACGCGCAGCCGCAGCCGGTCGGGCGCCAGCACCTGGACGAAGCCGACGTTCACCCGCTCCGGGAACCAGGGATGGGTTTCGAACTGCGGGCCGATCTCGGCGGCGGCGTCGAGCGGATGGCCGAAGAAGGTGATGTGCGGGTTGCCCATCGAGGCGGCGGCCGGATCGCCGGGCAGGTCGAGGCGCCGGGTGTCCATCGGCGCCGCCAGCGGGATGTCGCGCCAGTCCAGCCGGGCGAGGCCCATGTCGACCTGGATCTGGCCATCCCCCAGCCGCTCGCAGCGCAGGTCGCCGGCGGCGGTGCGGATGACGGGCGCGCGCAGGCCGGAACGGCGGTGCAGCAGCTCGGCGACGCAGCGGGTGGCGTTGCCGCAGGCGCCGGCCTCCGAGCCGTCGGCGTTGTAGATCGCCATGCCTGCGTCGGCGCCCGCCGCTGCCGGGCCGACGGCGATGAACTGGTCGCAGCCGATGCCGGTGCGCCGGTCTGACAGGGCGGCGACCTGCCGCGGGGTGAGCCCATGCGGCGCGTCGACCAGCACGAAGTCGTTGCCGGCGCCATGCATCTTGTGGAACGGGACGCGCATGGCCGGCGGTATACACCGGGCCACGGCGGCGGGTATACCGGCTTGCCGGCAGTGTAACGGTTTGGATTTTGGGCCTGCTCGGCCAGGGTTGCAGATCGAGCGAGACCAGGTCGCCGAGGCTGCGGCCCGTTGCTGGCGGAGAGCTTCCATGCCGGGTCCATGATGCCAACGTCCGCTCTGCCCTCCTTCCCAGCTCTGCCCCCAGTAATCGCATCGGACCCATCGGCCCTGCTCCGAACCTTGTCGGGCGCCATGGACGCGCGGGACCTGCGCTGGATCGCGGAGGCCGACCACAGGCGTGACGCGGACGAGAACGAACAGCAGCTTCGCCGGATCGCCTCGTCCGGGGAGTTGCCATCGCCGCTGGAGTGGTGCCCGCGCGAGGTGCTGGAACTGACCCGTTGGGACGAGCCATCGCCGGACGAGGGGGACGCCGTGTTCCGGCGGCGCCACAAGCTGCGCGCCTTCGCCTGTGCAGCGCTGCTCCGCTCCTACGGCGACCCGCGCAACCACGATCACTACGAATCAGGCCGTGAGGCCACGGCGCTGCACCTGCTCGGCAGCATTGCGTTACTGGAGGCGGCGTTGCCGAACCTCGACCGGGATGCTGCCGCTTTGCTGACGTGGGCGCTTCCGCGTTTAGCGGCACAAGACCCGGAAGATCATGCGTTCATAGGGCTGGCGGCCCTATGGTTCGCGCTTGGTGCGGCGTGGCCGGACCCGGCGCTGCTCGCCCTGGTCGAGTGGGTGATGCAGGCGGAGGACGCGGTGAGCGGACGATGGCGCAAGCCGCTCGGAGTGGGTGCGGCCGGGCCGTGGCTGCTGCCGCTCACGGAGCCGGCACGGCGGGAGGCGTGGCGTCGCGTGGGCGTGTGCTTGCCGGGCCGCCTGCCCGCGCAGCGTGGTGCAGCGGTCCGGGAGATGGTGGGGCTGCTGGTAGCCATGATGGATGGGTGAGCCGAAGCGCGCAGCCTGGAACCGACGTGACCGCCGCGCCGCCGGTCACGAAAGTTCGCTGCGCGTCGGCAGCGGACGGCCAAACCCAACCGGATCTCAGGTTGCGACGCCACCGGCTTGCCGTTCCCCCAGGCGACCGCTATACCGCCGCCCTTGTTCGCGCGTCCGGGCCTGGAATGGGCATGCCCGGCCGCGACACCTGCGCACTCGACCGCCTTCCCGGTCCGGCCAGGTCACCCGAGGAGATCAAAATGCCCAAGTTGAAGACCAAGTCGGCGGTCAAGAAGCGGTTCAAGATCACCGCCACCGGCAAGGTGCTCGCCGGCCCTGGCAAGAAGCGCCACAACCTGATGGCGCGCAGCCAGAAATCGAAGCGCGCCAACCGCGGCAGCCAGACCCTGACCCACGCTGACGGCATCACCGTCAAGCAGTGGGCCCCCTACGGCCTCGGTTAAGGGAGAGCAGGCATGGCGCGCGTCAAACGGGGTGTCACCACCCACGCCCGGCACAAGAAGGTCCTTGAACAGTCCAAGGGCTTTGTCGGCCGGTCATCGACCAACTACCGCATCGCGCTGGAGCGGCTCGAGAAGTCGTTGCAGTACGCCTACCGCGACCGCCGGGTGAAGAAGCGCGAGTTCCGCGGGCTTTGGATACAGCGCATCAACGCCGCCGTCCGCGAGCACGGGCTGACCTACAGCCAGTTCATCTTCGGCCTGAACAAGTCGGGTATCGAGATGGACCGCAAGGTGCTGGCGGCGCTCGCCTACGACGACCCGGCGACCTTCAAGGCCGTCGTCGACAAGGTCCAGGCCGCACTGGCCTGAGGCTGGACGGCATGCTCGGGCGGCGGGGGTGGCTGACGGTGCTGCTGTGCCTTGCAGCGGTGCCTACGTTTGCTGCCCCGCCCCCCGCGACGCCGCCGGGGGCTTGGCGCCCGGCCAACATCGGTGCTCCGCTCGGCAGCGTCGAGCTTCGCGTTGTTGCGCCTAAGACCGATGCCTTCATGCACGATCTCGCGGATTTTGCCGACACCTACAAGCTCGACCTTGCCGGCGATCCGGCCGGCATGGTGATCGATGGCCGTCAGGTGCTGCTGGTTTGGTTCACCCGGCCGGATGGGCTGACGGTGTTGGTGACGGACGCTGTGCAGGCCGAACGGGTGCAGGCTTTCTTCTACGTCGGCCCTGGTGGTTTCAAGCGCGAGCACATCGTCGACGTGATGCACGGCTATCACAACAAGATGTCCGGCTACCCAGCGTATGCGAAGCCATGAACGACCTTGCTAGAAGAGCATTTTGTCCGCATTATGCGAACCTTGGCCCCTGGC
>CAXSFF010000027.1:0-11176 GCA_964236035.1 uncultured Acetobacteraceae bacterium | reverse complement strand
CCGTGCTGCCGTACGCCGCCGCCGCCATCGCCATGGTCCTGGTCAGCCGCCGGTCCGACGCGGCGCGGGAACGGCGCTGGCACCTGGTCGTCCCCGGCCTGGTCGGCGCCGCCGCGTGGGTGGTCACGGTGCATTCCGGCGGCAGCACGGCGGTGGCGGTGGTCGGGCTGACGGTGGCGACCATGGGCGTGATGACCACGCTGTCGCAGTTCTGGTGCCTGCCGACCGCGATCCTGGCGGGCGCCGCCGCGGCGATGGGCATTGCCGTGATCAACTCGGTCGGCAACCTGGCCGGGTTCGTCAGCCCGTACGTGATCGGCTGGATCATCGACCGCACCCATTCCACCGACCTCGGCATCTACACCTTGGCAGCCAGCGGCTGCGTTGGCAGCATCCTGGTGCTGATCATGCCGAAGCGCACCGTCAACCGCTGACTTCACACAGAAGGAGAACCACCATGCTCGACAACGTCGACAGCCGCGTCTCGATCTACCAGCCGGAACAGCAGGGCCTGATCTTCCCGGAGATCCCGAAGTTCGCCACGGCCGCCGAGGAGCGCCGCTACCGCAAGGAGCACCTGGTCGCCGCTGTCCGCGCCTTCGCCATGCACGGCTTCGACTACGGGTTCGCCGGGCACCTGACCGTGCGCGACCCGGAGCGGCCGGAGCTGTACTGGACCAACCCGATGTGCGTGCACTTCTCCCAGGTCAAGGTGTCCAACCTGGTGCTGGTCGACCACGCCGGCACCGTGGTGGAGGGCCGCCACGCCATCAACCGCGCCGGGTTCGTGCTGCACGCCGCGGTGCACGAGGCGCATCCGGACATCGTCGCGATGTGCCACGCCCACACGCCGTACGGCACCGCCTGGTGCGCCACCGGCCGGCCGCTGGAGATGCTGAGCCAGGATGCTGCATGCTTCTACAACGACCACGTGGTGATCGGCGCCTCGGCCGGCGCGGTGGCGGTGGAGCGGGCGTCGGGCCATTCGGTCGCCGACATGTTCGCCCATGTGCGGGCGGCGCTGCACCAGAACCACGGCCTGCTGACCGCCAGCCGCCACAGCATCGATGACGCCGCGTTCTGGTTCATCGCGCTGGAGCGGTGCTGCCAGGTGCAATTGCAGGTCGCGGCGTCCGGCGTCGCGCCGCAACTGCTGTCGGATGCGACCGCACGCTACAGCCGCGAGCACGTCGGCAACGACTTCATCGGCTGGCTGCACTTCCAGACGCTGTACAGCCAGATCGCCGAGCAGCAGCCCGACATGTTCGATTGAAGGGCTGCTGCCCAGCCGGTTTGACGCCTGCCGGACCGCCGGCCATCGTCGGCCGCATCATCACAGGAGGCCCTACCGATGCGCATCGTCGCCCTTGAGGAGCATTTCACGGTACCGGCGCTGGCGTCGCGCATCAGCAAGGAGGCGCTGACCGCCCGCGGCATCCCGGTCGGCAAGCCGCAGCCGCCGGCGGTGGCGCGCGGCGACCTGCTGCGGGATGTCGGCCCCGACCGCATCGCCGACATGGACGCCGCCGGCATCTCGCTGCAGGTGCTGTCCGCCGTGGGCGCTGGCGCCGAGTTGCTGCCGCCCGATGAAGGGCCGGCCTATGCGCGCGAGCTGAACGACATCCTGGCCCGCACCGTCACCGAGCATCCAGGGCGGTACGCCGGGTTCACCCACATGGCGATGACGGCGCCGGACGCCGCGGCGGACGAACTGGAACGCACCGTCACCGAGCATGGCTTCCTCGGCGGCATGGTGCACGGCACCACGGACGGTCTGTTCCTCGACGACCCGTCGTTCACGCCGCTGCTGTCGCGGTTCGAGGCGCTGGACGTGCCGCTGTACCTGCACCCGGCGTTGCCGCCCGAGCCCGTGCGCCGCGCCTACTACGACAACCTGCCCGGCGACGCCGGCTTCCTGATGTCGATCGCCGGCTGGGGCTGGCACTCGGAGACGGCGATCCACGTGCTGCGCCTGGCGTTGTCCGGCACGCTGGACCGGCACCCGAAGCTGAAGCTGATCATCGGCCACATGGGCGAGGGGCTGCCGGCGATGTTCGCCCGCTGCGACCAGGTGTTCGCCGACGAGGCCCGCGAGCGGCTGACCCGCACCGTCAGCAAGACCATCACCGACCAGACCTGGGTCACCACCAGCGGCTTCTTCAGCCTGGCGCCGCTGCTGCCGCTGCTGCTGACGTTCGGCGCCGACCGAGTGATGTTCTCGATCGACTACCCGTTCAGCCCGAACGCCAAAGGCCGTGCGTTCCTCGACGCGCTGCCGGTGTCGCCGGAGGACAAGCTGAAGATCGCCCATGGCAACGCGGACCGCCTGCTGAAGCTGGAGCAGGCTTAGACGATCCATGACGACCGTCGTCGCGAACCGCCGCGCGGCCCTGGGTTGCCGCGTCGCAAGCGCTCCTCGCAATGACGGTTGGGAGGTGAAGTAACTGGCGTATTGCCATTACATGTCATCCATCTAGCAACGCTGCGTGATCGCAGGTGCCAAAGCGGCTGCCATGGCCCATGATCTGCTTCACTGCGCCGCAGCAAGGGTGATCAAAGCAGCATGGGCCTGGTCAAGTTCGCGCTGAAGTTCCGTGTCACCTTCTACGTGATGTGTGCGTTCATCCTGTTCGCTGGCGTCGGCGCCATCATCACCATGCCGAAGGACGTGCTGCCCAACGTCGACATCCCCGTGGTGTCGGTCATCTGGACCTACACCGGCCTCGATACCCGCGAGATGGAGCAGCGGGTCACCACCTACACCGAGTTCTCGCTCAGCAACAACGTCAACGGCATCAAGAACATCGAGAGCCAGACGCTGCAGGGCATCACGGTGGAGAAGATCTACTTCCAGCCCGACGTCAGCATCGACCTGGCCATCGCGCAGGTCGTCTCGGCGATGAACTCGATCCGCGCCATCCTGCCGCCGGGCATCAACCCGCCGCTGGTGGTGCGCTACAACGCCTCCTCGGTGCCGGTGATCCAGTTGGCGCTGTCTTCGGACAAGGAGAGCGAGTCGCAGCTGTTCGACTACGGCCAGTACCGCATCCGCCAGGCGATCACCACGGTGCCGGGCTCCACCCTGCCGGCGCCGTTCGGCGGCAAGCAGCGCCAGGTGATGGTTGACCTCGACCTGCATGCGCTGCAAGGCCTCGGCCTGGCGCCGACCGACGTGGTGAGCGCCATCACGGCGCAGAACCTCACGGTGCCGAGCGGCCAGGTGAAGCTCGGCGACACCCAGTACGTGATGCAGACCAACGCCACGCCGACGACGATCGCGGCGCTGAACCGCATCCCGGTCAAGGTGGTGAACGGCGTGCCTATCCTGGTGCAGGACGTGGCGTTCGTGCGCGACGGCTACCAGGTGCAGCAGAACATCGTGCGCAAGGACAGCAAGCGCGGCGTGCTGATCACCGTGCTGAAGAACGGCAACGCCTCCACGCTGTCCGTGGTCAACACGGTCAAGGGCCTGCTGCCGTCGATCCGCGCCGCGGCGCCGAAGGACCTGCTGATCACGCCGCTGTTCGACCAGTCGGTGTTCGTGTCCGGCGCCATCAGCGACGTGCTGCGGGAGGGCGGCATCGCGTCGGCGCTGACGGGCATGATGATCCTGCTGTTCCTGGGCTCGTGGCGCTCGACGTTGATCGTGCTGGTCTCGATCCCGCTGTCCATCCTGGTGTCGCTGGCGATCCTGGCGGCGCTGGGCGAGACGCTGAACATCATGACTCTGGGCGGCCTGGCACTGGCCGTCGGCATCCTGGTCGACGACGCCACCGTCGCCATCGAGAACACCTATCGGCTGATGGAGGAGGGCGAGGATTTCCGCACGTCCGTGGTGGAGGGCGCCGCCGGCATCGCCAAGCCGGCGCTGATCTCCACCCTGTCGATCTGCTGCGCCTTCATCTCCGTGCTGTTCCTGACCGACTCCGCCCGCTACATCTTCACCCCGCAGGCGCTGGCCGTGGTGTTCGCCATGCTCGCCTCCTACGGGCTGTCGCGCACCATCGTGCCGATCCTGATCGACGTGCTGATCAAGTCGGAGCACGACAAGCGCGGCCAGGCCAAGCAGGACGACAGCAAGCCCGGCTTCTTCGGCCGCATCCACGCCGGGTTCGAGCGCGGGTTCAGCCGCTTCAAGGACGGCTACGAGGCGTTGCTGCACGCCGCGATCCGCCGCCGCTGGACCACGCTGGCGGTCGCCGGGCTGACCATCTGCCTCGGCGGCGTGCTGCTGATGTTCGTCGGCGAGGACTACTTCCCGCAGATCGCCGGCAGCCAGATGACGCTGCACGTGCGCGGCCGCTCCGGGTTGCGCATCGAGGAGACCGAGCGGCTGTTCCAGCAGGTCGAGGAGGTCATCCGCCAGACGGTGCCGGACACGGCGCTGGTGCTCGACAACATCGGCCTGCCGTCCAACAACTACAACTTGGCGTTCTCGGACGGCTCCTCGGTCGGGCTGAACGACGGGCAGATCCTGCTTTCGCTGAAGCCGGGGCACGCCTCCACGTTCAGCATCCAGAAGATGCTGCGCACGGTGCTGCGGGAGCGCTTCCCCAATGCCATCTTCTACTTCCAGTCCGCCGACATCATCACCCAGGTGCTGAACTTCGGCGTCCCGTCGCCGATCGACATCCAGGTCTCCGGCAGGGCGCGCGACAAGGACCTGGCGGTGGCGCAGCAGGTGGTGGCGCGGCTGCGCGGCGTGCGCGGCGCGGTGGACGTGCACCTGCAGCAGATCGTCGACGCGCCGCAGTTCTTCGTCGACGTCGACCGCATCCGCGCCGCGCAGCTGGGGCTGACGGAGCAGCAGATCGCCAACAACATCAACACTTCGCTCAGCTCCAGCTTCCAGGTGTCGCCGACGTTCTGGACCGACCCCGTCTCCGGCATCCCCTACCAGATGGCGGTGCAGACGCCGGAGTACCGCGTGCAGGCGCTGAGCGACGTGGAGAACACGCCGCTGCTGGTGTCCAACAACGGCGGCAGCCCGCCCAACCTGCTGAGCAACGTCGCCACCCTGACCCGGCGGGCGGAGCAGACCGTGGCCGGCCACGAGAACACCCGGCCGACGTTCGACATCTACGCCAACATCCAGGACCGCGCCCTCGGCAGCGTCGAGGCGGACATCATGCCGATCATCGCCGACCTGCAGAAGCAGCTTCCGCCGGGCGACACGATCACGGTGCGCGGGCAGATCCTGTCCAAGAACGCCGCCTTCAGGAATATCGGCTTCGGGCTGGCGGCGGCGCTGGTGCTGGTCTACCTGCTGATGGCGGTCAATTTCCAGAGCTGGGGCGACCCGTTGGTGGTGCTGCTGGCGCTGCCGCTGGCGTTCTGCGGCATCTGCGCCAGCCTGTTCATCACCCAGACCACGCTGTCGATCCCGTCGCTGATGGGCGCCATCATGAGCGTGGGGGTGGCGTCGGCCAACTCCATCCTGCTGGTGACGTTCGCCCGCGAGCACCGGGAGAAGACGGGGTGCAGCGCCGTCGAGGCGGCAATCGCCGCCGGGGAGACCCGGCTGCGCCCCGTGCTGATGACGGCGGGCGCCATGTTCGTCGGCCTGATCCCGATGGCGCTGGGACTGGGCGACGGCAGCGAGCAGAACGCCGCCCTGGCCCGCGCCGTGCTGGGCGGCGTCGCGGTCGGCACCTGCTCGACACTGCTGTTCGTGCCGTTGCTGTACACGCTGCTGCGCGGCGGCGAAGTGAAGCCCCTGGAGGACTATGTATGACCGACCAGCCCTCCCAGGATACGCCGAAGCGGGTTCCGCGCATGCCGCTGGTCCTGGCTGGGATCGTGGCCGCCGGTGCGCTGGGCTGGGGGGCCTGGGGCCATTACCAGCGCGACCAGGCTGCCGCCGAGACCCAGCGCGAGACGCTGGCGTTCGTGCCGACGGTGCAGGTCGCCATCGCCAAGCGGGAGGATGGCCCCGTCCCGTTCACCCTGCCGGGCACCGTCAGCGCGTTCGACGAAGCGACGCTGTACGCGCGGGCGACCGGGTACGTCGCCGAACGCCGGGTCGACATCGGCAGCCACGTCAAGCAGGGCGACCTGCTGGTGCGCATCGCCTCCCCCGACCTCGACCAGCAGTTGGCGCAGGCGCAGGCGGTGCTGGTGCAGAACCAGGCGGCGCTGCAGCAGGCCAACGCCCAGGTGGTGCAGGCGAAATCGAACACCGATCTGGCCAGCGTCACCAACGGGCGCACCTCGCAACTGGCGGTGCAGGGCTGGAGCACCAAGCAGGACGCCGACAACACCCGGCTCGGCCTGAGCGCATCCAAGGCCAGCCTGGCCGCGGCGCAGGCAGCGGTGCAGGTGGCGTTGGCCAACGTCGCGGCGCAGTTCGCCAACGTGCAGCGGCTGCAGCAGCTAACCGCCTACGAGAAAGTCACCGCCCCGTTCGACGGCATCATCACCAGCCGCAGCGTCGACACCGGCGACCTGGTCAGCGACGGCAACGGCAGCGGCAACGTGCTGTTCACCCTGACGCGGGACGACATCGTGCGGGTGCAGATGAGCGTCCCGCAAAGCGGCGCCATCGGCATCCGCAACGGGCTGGAGGCGAAGGTGCGGGTGCCAGAGCTGCCGGGCCGCGTGTTCACGGGCGCCGTCACCCGCAGCTCCGTGGCGCTGGCGCAGGCGTCGCGCACCATGCAGGTGGAGGTCGACGTGCCCAACAAGGACGGCACCCTGCATCCCGGCACGTATGTCGCCGTGGAGATCGGCATCCCGCGCACCGCGCCCGGCATCGTCGTCCCCGCCGAGGCGATCGTGTTCAACGGACAGGGCCTGCGGGTCGCCGTGGTGCGGGACGACAGCACGCTGGCGTTCCAGGACGTGACCATCTACCGCGATTTTGGCACCAGCGTGGAGCTGCGCGGCGGCCTCAACGGCGGCGAGCGGGTGGCGCTCAGCCCGCCGGCGGGACTGGACCAGGGTGCCAAGGTCAAGCTGCCGGACGCGCCGCCGGCCACCAACCAGCAGACCGCGGAGCGGAGCTGACGGCTCAGGCGAAGGCGTTGAACGTGATCAAGGTGTAGGTGTCGCGCACGCCCGGGATGGTCTGCACCCGTTCCGTCACGAACAGCCCCGTGTCCTGCCCAGGCTCCAGGTAGAACTTGCCGAGCAGGTCATACTGTCCCGAGGTCGAATAGATCTCGGAGCATTCCGGAACGCCGTCGATGCAGGCCTTCGCGACCCGGTAGGCCGTGCCCATCTCGCATTTCACCTGGACGAATATGGCTCGCATCGCGGCAGGATGGCACGGCTGGCCGCGGCAGTCACCTTGAACGGACATCCGGCTGCAGCTGAATGTTGACTGCGACACTGCTCCTCCTCCCCTTGCGGGAGGAGGCCGGGAGGAGGGGTAGCAGCGCCAACCACCCTGCGCGTGGCACCCCACCCCCAGCCCCTCCCGCAAGGGCAGAAGATTCGGATACCGTTGCCGTTGGTACTAGACCAAGCTCAGGGCACCTGTTCACGGTCTAGCCCCTGCTCGTGCACCGTACCGCCCGCCCTGCTATGATCCGCCATGGAATTCGTCCTGGCTGCCATCGTCGTCGTCGTGCTGATCAGCGTCGCGCTCGGCGTGCGCACCGTGCCGCAAGGCCAGGTCTGGACCGTCGAGCGGTTCGGCCGCTTCACCCGGCTGCTCAACCCCGGCCTCAGCCTGATGACGCCGTTCGTCGAGCGGGTCGGCCACAAGATGAACGTGCAGGAGATCGTGCTCGACATCCCGGAGCAGGCGGTGATCACCCGCGACAACGCCGCCGTCATCGTCGACGGCATCATGTACTACCGCGTGCTGGACGCAGGCAAGGCGGCGTACGGCGCGCAGAACCTGGTGCAGGCGCTGACCTCGATCGCGATGACCAACATCCGCTCGGTGATCGGCGCCATGGACCTGGACGGCGCGCTGTCGGGGCGCGAGGAGATCAACGGCCGCCTGCTGGAGACGCTGGACCACGCCACCGACCCCTGGGGCGTCAAGGTCAGCCGCGTCGAGCTGCGCAAGATCGAGCCGCCGTCCAACCTGGTGGCGGCGATGAACCTGCAGATGACGGCGGAGCGCGAGCGCCGCGCCACGGTGGCGCGCGCCAACGGCGAGCGCGAGGCGGAGGTGGCGCGGGCCGAGGGCGCCAAGCAGGCCCGGGTGCTGGAGGCGGAGGGCCGCCTGCTCGCCGCCATGAAGGACGCCGATGCCCGGGTGGCGCTGGCCGACGCGGAGGCGAAGGCGACCCGGGTGGTGGCGCAGGCGGCGGAGGGCACCGGCGGCGAGGCGCTGCGCTACTTCGTCGCCATGAAGTACGTCGAGGCGATCGCCGCGCTGGCCGCCAACCCGTCCGGCCGCACCCTGGTGATGCCGATCGAGAGCAGCGGCCTGGCCGGCGGCATCACCCAGGCGCTGGCCGCGATGCAGATGGGCGCCAAGTGACCGCTGGGTTGCTATGGCTGCTAGCGGGCATCGCCGCCTGTGGCGCGGAGCTGCTGGTTCCCGCCGGCGGCTATTTGCTGTGGCTCGGCCTGGCCGCGTGCGGCGGCGGCGCGCTGACGCAGGCGCTCGGGTTGGCGCCGCTTGGCCAGGTCGTGGCGTTCGTGGCGCTGGTGGCAGCGCTGCTGGCGGTGGCGTGGCTGCGTCGGCGCCGGGTCGACCCGGTGATGAACGCGCCCGACGCGGCGATCCTCGGCCGCACCTGCCGCGCGATCGCGTTCAACGGGCTGGAGGGCCGCGTCCGCATCGCCGATGGCTCCTGGTCGGCGCGGCTGGCTGGGGGAACCGAGCCGCAGCCGGATGCGCTGATGCGCGTAGTGGGACGCGACGGCACCACGCTGCTGGTGGCCCCCGTAACTTTGTAGGGTATCCATGAGCACGACCATCGAGCGCAGCGTCACCCTGGCGCTGCTGCCGTTCACCGCGATCATCTTCCTGGGCTACAGCGCCATCGGCCTGCCGCTGTCGGTGCTGCCCATCTACGTGCACGCGACGCTCGGCTACGGCACGCTGACCGTCGGCGTCGTGGCCGGCCTGGCGGCGGGCGCCACCTTGCTGACGCGGCAGTTGGCAGGCGGTCTGTCGGACCGGCGCGGGCCGAAGTTCATGGTGCTGGCCGGGTTGGTGGTCACGGCGCTGACGGGCGTGGCTTACGGGGCGGCCAGCCTGCTGCCGCCGGGTCCGGCGCTGTGGGCGCTGATGCTGGGCCGTCTGGTGTTGGGCTTCGGCGACAGCCTGTTCACGACGGCGCTGATGGCCTGGTGCATCGCCAGCGTCGGCGCGGGCCACGCCGGGCGCGTCATCTCGTGGATCGGGCTGGCGATGTACGGCGCGCTGGCGGTGATGGCGCCGGCCGGCGAGGCGTTGGCCAGGCTGGGCGGCTTCGGCCTGGTGGCGGCTGCGGTGGCGATCATGCCGCTGCTGGCGATGCTGGTGGCGGCCGGGCTGCGCGGCGCGCCGGCTGCGGCGGGCGCGCGGCCGCCGTTCCGCAGCGTGGTGGCTGCGATCTGGCCGCTGGGGCTGGGGGTGGTGCTGGCCTCGTCCGGCTTCGGCACCATCGCCGCGTTCCTGGCGCTGCGCTTCCTGGCGCTGGGCTGGTCCGGGGCGGGCTTGGCGCTGGCGGCCTACAGCGTGATGTACATCGCGTCACGGCTGTGCTTCTCCGGGCTGCCGGACCGGGTCGGCGGGGCGCGGCTGGCGCTGCTCTGCCTGGCGACGGAGGCAGCTGGATTGCTGGTCATCGCCTTTGCCGTGTCGCCGCTGATGGCGCTCGCCGGCTCGGCGCTCACGGGGCTTGGCTACTCGCTGGTGTTCCCGTCGCTTGGCGTGGAGGCGGTGCGCCGGGTGCCGCCCGAAAGCCGCGGGGTGACGCTTGGATTGATGCTGGCCTGCTTCGATCTCGGCCTCGGCGCGGCGGGGCCGGTCACGGGGCTGGTGGCCACGGGGTTCGGCCTGCCGAGCGCGTTCGTTGCCTCTGCGCTGGCGGCGGTGGTGGCGATGGGCCTGGTGAACGGGCTGCGGCGGGGCAGTGCCAGCGCACGCTGACACTTTTCCTCCCCTTGCGGGAGGAGGCCGGGAGGAGGGGTGGCCACGCCAAACACCCTGCGCGCTGCACCCCTCCCCCAGCCCCTCCCGCAAGGGGAGGGGAGCTTAGAACATCCCGTGCAGGAACCATTGTAGGTCGCCGGTCGCCGGGTCCACGCCGTCGCCGCGCCGGTACAGCCAGAATCGGCGGCCCGCCTCGTCCTCCACCTGCCAGTAGTCGCGTGAGGCCCGCACCTCCGAGTCGCGGCGCCACCATTCGCCGGTGATCCGCTCCGGCCCATCGGCGCGCCGCACCCGGTGGCGGTGCCGGCGCCAGACGAAGGCGGCCGGGGAATGATCGGGCAGCAGCGCCATCGCCTCCACCGGCTGCGGCGGCGTCAGCAGGCGGGCGGGGCGGGGCCAACTCGGCCAGCTCCGCTCCGTCGGCGGCGACAGCGCGGCGATGCGGCGCACCGAGCGCTCCGGCACGTCGCTCTCCACGGCGGCGTTGCGCCACAGCCGCCCCGGCCCGAGCCGGTTGGCCAGGCGGTCCACCAGGATCGCAAGCCCATCCTCCGCCCCCGCGTCGAGGCTGGTGGCCTGCACGTGGGCGAACGGCTCGGCGAGCGGGACCACCAGGTGCATCGCCTCCACGCCCAACCCCGGGTCGACCTGCTCGATCCGCTCGCCCAACATGCGGGCGATATGGCCGGCGTCGCGCGTCGGACGCGCCGTGCCGACCCGGATCACCTGGATAATGCCGTCGACGCGCTCGAACAGCAGGTCGATCTGGCGGGCACCCAGCCCGGCGCGCTCCAGCGTGCGGGCGATCTGGCTGCTGAGATGGGCGATGGCGGCGGCGAACGACTCCGCGGTCAGCAACGGCTCGACGAAGGCGGCGCGGACATTTGGCGTGCCGGGCGGGATGAGCGGGCTGATCGGCTCGGCGGCGTGGCCGAACGCCTGGTCCAGCCGGTGCAGTACGACGACTCCAAAGCGCCGGGCCAGCGGCGCGCGCGGCGTGGCCGCGAGCTGCGCGATGCGGTCGAAGCCGAGCCGGCGCAACCCGGCGACGATGCCCGAATCAAGCCGCAGCGCCGCCACCGGCAAGGCGGCAAGGGCGGCAGCGAGCGTGCCGGGCGGCGCCACGACGGCATC
>CAXSFF010000026.1:0-11184 GCA_964236035.1 uncultured Acetobacteraceae bacterium | reverse complement strand
CGCTGTAGAGCCTGGCGACGCGGCCGGTGGGCCGGAGCCGGCGGCCGATCTGCCGGATCGCCAGGCCGGACATGCCCTCGCGCATCGCCAGCAGGTCGCCGCAAATCTCCGGCTCGCAGGCGCGGCCCCAAGACGGCGTCGTCTCACCGACGAACACGATCTTCGGCGCGCCGAGGCTGATCTCGTGCTGCAACCAGTAGTTGCGCATGACTGTCGAGATCGACGCCGCCCCCAACGCGTCCGAGTTGAGTTGCCACTCGATGTAACTGGCCTCCGGGCGGCGCCACCCCGCCAGGAAGCTGAGCCATCTGCCGGCGCCATCGACCAGGCCGACGGCAAAGTTGCCGGGTACCGTCTGCAACGTCGCCCAGTGCTGGTTGGCGTGCGCGATCGGATCGGCATAGGCGCCGTAGCCATGCAACGCGGCGATGGCCTGCTGCGACTGCTCGGGCGAAAGCTGGGGGATGAAGACGCAGCCCGCATCCCGCTCCGCCCGCTGCCGGTAGTAGCGGAAGTTGCGGCGCATCTTGGCGCTGAACCTCGAGAGCACCCCGTCGACGCCATCGGCCAGGCTGAGGCAGTTGCGCGTCTCGCGCATCCGCCAAGGTCCGTAGGGCCCGTCGGACGCCGTGCCTTGCGCCGCATCGTATCGCCCGGGCCGCCGCAGCGTGGCGACGACGGTGTGCGCGACGCTTGCGCGCAACAATCGTTGGGCGGCGGCTTCCACGATCGCCGGCCGCTCCGCCTCGGCGCCGATGACAACGCCGCGTCCGCACAGCGTTCCGCCTTTCAGCACGCCTGTCGGCACGCCGTACAGCTTGTGGCCGTACAGGAGGACGGCGCCGTCCCCTGTCGCCTCGTCCCGCGTTCGCACGATCACGGGAAAGGTGTTCCACCGGGCCGTATGAGCTAGGAACCACGGTATCGAGGTCAGCACGTCGGAACCCTGGCCGGAGTCTCGCCTGAGATCCTCCAGGTCGTTCTCGTATCGTCGAATGCTGCGCTCGCCGATCAGGATCTCCGCGCGGCTGGAGTTGATCCTCATCGGCTGTTTGAGTTCCCTCGTTTCAGCTATTGCATTCATATGGATCGTCACTTGGCCCCATGGCGCAAATTACGCTACATTGATACTATATTGGAACACGTTCCCTTAGCCAATAGGCCGAGGACGCAATCTGTGGCCTACCGCTTCCTGGGCATTGCACTCAGTCCAGGAGGCCCGGGCGCTGGGTCAAAATCCGGCTCATGCCTACGATCGCCGTCGCCAGGCTTGACGCCGAGCGGACCACCTAGGTGCCGAATATGGCGGACGGCAGCACCGAGCAACGGCCGACATCCCGCTGGCCACACTGGCACGAGCGGCCAGGACGTGATCAACAACTCGGTCATTGCGTCGTCACGGCCGACCGCTAGATGGTCGCCGCCGGGATGGCATGCAAGGCGCGCACGACGATTGACAACGCCAGGTTGACGATCAGACCGCCATGCCAAGCATCGCGAGGCCGCAGCAGATGACGAGCATGGCCTGGGCGCGCTGGTTCGGGAGGGCCAACGGTGGCGAGCATGGGTGAAGCGTGGTCCGGCGACACGCGGGCGCCCCGGAGCGGAGCGCGTGATCCAGCGGCAATGGGCTGGGCCAGGGACCTATCATTGAACTTGTGATTTAACAAAAGTGTGATTGCTGCGTCGCACAATCATGCTTGCCCTCTGGGTCGGATGCTGGCTAGATGATCGGGCGGCGCTGCTTCGGCGCGCTGCTTCTTGGACGTTTCCTCCCTAAACTTGGCGGCGCTTTCGGGCGTCGCCATTTTTTTGATGCAGCCACACCCGGCAACCGCTTCCATGTCGCCTCCCTTCACCCGGTCCGCGACCGCCGAGTTGATGCGGGACCGTTGCCTGGCCTAAGAGCAGCTACTTCCGGGACAAGGGCGAACGGTGCATCCATCCATGCTCCGCAGCGGCATCCGCATCGCGTCCCTCGACGCCTGGCGCGGCTTGGCGGCCTTGATGGTGCTGACGCTGCATGCCGGCCTGATCGCCCCGCACCCAGAATTCCGCGATGCCACGCTGTACCGGTACGTGGCATTCGGGAACTACGGGGTTCAGGTCTTTTTCGTGGTGTCAGGCCTGTGCGTGGCGCAGGCGGCGCTCCGCGCCCTCGACAAGCCAGCTCCGCTCGCGGCGTTCGTCGCGGCCCGCATACGCCGCATCTACCCACCCTACCTGGTCGTTTCGGCGCTGGGCGTGCTGGTGTCGGCCGCGGGCGCCTACCTGGTCGCGCGCAACATGCTTCCCGGCAGCGTCATGGGCGCCGAACGGCTGTTCGCCCGGCCACCCCTCGACTACGCGTGCTCGGCGCTGCTGCTGCAGCGCGTGTGCCACGTGAGGCCGCTGCTGCCGGTGTTCTGGACGCTCTGCTACGAAGCGGCCTTCTATGCGCTGGTCGCCGGCAGCCTGTTCGTCGCCATGACGCTTCGCCGCGACCGCCTCGTGCTTGACCTCTGCCATGTGCTGACCATCGGGTGCAGCCTGGCGCTGCTGGCCACGCCCGCTGCCGTCCCCTACCCATTCGATTTCTGGCCGGCCTTCGGCCTTGGCGTGCTCGTGCTGGACATCCTGATGCTGGGCCGGCGCCTGGCCTATGGCGTGCTGCTGGCAACGGTTGCCCTGCAGTCCGCCTATGCCTGGAGCCACTTCGAGGGCAGCGGCGACTATGGGCCTGTCGCCGGCATCAGGGTGGCGGCCTCGATCGGCTTCGCCCTGTTCCTGATCGTCATCAATCCCATCGACAAGACGGTCGCGCGGTCCTTGCCCGTCAGGCTGCTCGCCTATGTCGGCATGTTCAGCTACAGCCTCTATGTGCTGCACTGGCTGGTGGTCGCGGTGGCGGAGCAGGTCGTCAAGGCATCGCATGTGACATCCACCAGCGTCTACTGGCTCGTGGAGATCGGCGCCGCCCTTGTTGCCGCACGAGTGTTCTATGAGATCGTGGAGCGGCCGTTCCTCACCCGCCGGCGCGCGCGGATCGACCTTGAGGCGACGGCCGCTCCATCGCTGCCCACCATCGCCTGACGGTTCACTTGGCGCCGGTCCGCCTGACGACGGCGAGCGCGGTCTGCAGGATGATCTGCAGGTCGAGCCCGATCGACATGCGGCGAAGGTACTCGAGATCATGCTGCCACATGAAGGCGACATGAGTGGAGTTGGCGCGCTCGCGCACCTGCCACAGGCCGCTCAGTCCCGGACGCACCAGGGTGCGGGCGCGGTTGAACAGGGGATAGCGGTCCAGCATCTCCGGCAGCACGGGACGCGGGCCGACCAGCGACATCTCGCCGCGCAGCACGTTGACCAGCTGCGGCAGCTCGTCGAGGCTGAGCTCCCGGATGATGCGGCCGACGCGGGTCAGGCGCGGGTCGGCGGATGATTTCGCCAGCACGCCGTCCTGGCTGACCCGGCTGCGGAACGCCTGGTCGTCGGTCGCCTTGGCCACGGCCATGGAACGGAACTTCAGCATGTCGAACGGCACGCCGCCCTGGCCGTAGCGCCGGGCGCGGTACAGGACGGGGCCGGGCGTGTCGAGCCGCACCAGGGCTGCCACGATCAGCAGCATGGGCAGCAACAGCAGCAACAGCACCAGCGACCCGGCGATGTCGATCGTCCGCTTCATGGCCCGGTACGGACGGCGGCTGGCGACGGCGCTGTAATGCATCAGGTCCGCGGCGCTGATGTCCTCGACCGCCGCCGGCGCGGCAGCGGGCAGCGCGCTCATGCCGCCTCCTCCAGCAGGCGGTCCGCGTGCAGCATGGCGCGCCCGATCCCCTGGTCCATGTCCAGGTAGCGGTACTCGCCGAGGCGTCCGCAGAACAGCACGTTCGGATGCTGCTCCGTGAGGGCCGCATACTGGTCGTAATGGCCGCGCGCCGCCTTCGACGGGAACGGGTACTCGGCCTGGCGCCAGTCGTCGGCGTCGACCGGGAACTCCATCGTCAGCAAGGTGCCGGCCTCCGGCCCCTCCGCCGGGGCCAGCATGTGGCGCCACTCGACGGTGCGCACGTGGCCGCCCTCCTCGACCGAGGGCAGGTTGGTCTGGCCGCACGGGTAGATCGACCGCGGGCCGGGCACGAACAGGTTGATCCGGTGCTGGGCGCGGTAGCGCAGCGGGCCGAAGCGGTAGTCGAAGAAGCGGTCGATCGGCCCCGTGTAGATCAGCTTGCGGCGCCATTGCACCGAGGGCCGCACGTCATGGAAGTCGGTCGCCAGGCGGGTTTCGATCCCCGCCAGCATCGCCTCGACCCAGGCGGTGAAGCCGCCTTCCGGCAGGCCCTGGAAGCTGGCCTTGGACAGCCGCGTGTCGCCGTCGTCGCGCACCTCGATGCGCTTGGCGAGCTCGGCGTCCAGCGTCGCCGGGTCGACGCCCCATTGCTTCTGGGAGTAGCCGCGGATGAAGGCGTCGTAGATCGCCGGCGGGATCATGGCCAGCATCGCCGCCTCGAAGTTGTCGGGCATCTCGGCCTCGCGCGGCTCCCCCCCGCCCGGCTCCATATCGCCGGCGGCAAAGCGGTCGAAGGTCGAGCGGTGCAGCGGCCAGGGGAACAGCTCGTCCGCCACCTGCGACATGATGGTCGCGGCGAACGGGTAGAACGTGGCGAACCGCTCGGCATAGTCGCGGATGCGCGGCGACGAGGTGCGGAAGTAGTGCGGCCCGTGCAGGTTGTAGCGGATGCCGCAGCGGTGCACGGCGTCGGCGACGTTGCCGCCGACGCGCTCGCGCGCTTCCAGCAGCAGCACGTCGCAGCCAGCGTCATGCAGCAGGCGGGCGATCACGGCGCCGGTCAGCCCGCCACCCACCACGACGTAGTCCGCTGTGTGCATCGTAGCGGCTACGTGCGTCATGGCGGCCCTATTTTGTTGCTGTGCAGCAAGAACCGTAGAGGGTCGAACGGTATCAGCGCCATACACAAGTGTTAATCTACGGTAAGATTTGCCGTCATAGCCTGCCCGCGTGGTGTAGACGCAAGCCATCATCGGCAGCCAAGTGGAGCAGCGCCAGCGATGCGGGTGGCGATCGTGGCCGATGGCCTGGCGACCTATGGCGGGGCGGAGCGCGTCGTCGAGTGCCTGCTGCGGCGCTACCCGGACGCCGACCTGTTCGCCCTGGTGGACTTCCTGCCGGACTCCCGCCGCGCCTGGCTGCAGGGCCGCCGGGTGCGCACCTCGTTCCTGCAATCGCTGCCGTATGCAAGGCGCTACTTCCGCGGCCTATTGAGCCTGTGGCCGCTCGCCATCGAGCAGTTCGACCTGTCGGGCTACGACCTGGTGATCAGCTCGCAGTTCGCCGTGGCGCATGGCGTCATCACGGGGCCGGGCCAGACCCACGTCGCCTACACCCACTCGCCGATGCGCTACGCCTGGGACCTGCAGGCGCAGTACCTGCGGGAGGCGCGGCTGGACCGTGGCCCGCTCACGCTGCTGGCGCGGCCGATGCTGCACCGGCTGCGGCTGTGGGACGCCGCCGCCGCCGCGCGGGTGGACGCGTTCAGCGCCAACTCCGCCTTCGTCGCCGAGCGCATCCGCAAGTACTACGGACGCGACAGCACGCTGATCCACCCGCCCGTGTTCCTGGACCGCTTCACGTACCGCACCGACAAGCAGGACTACTTCCTCTATCTGGGCCGCCTGGTGCCCTACAAGCGGGTGGACCTGATCGTGGCCGCCTTCGCCGCCATGCCGGACCGCAGGCTGGTCATCGCCGGCGACGGCCCAATGCTGAAGGCGTTGCGCGCCCGGGCAACGCCGAACGTCGAGGTCATCGGTGCGGTCGACGCCCGCCGCGCCGACGTCCTGATGGGCCAGGCGCGCGGCTTCGTGTTCGCCGCCATCGAGGATTTCGGCATCGCGCCGGTCGAGGCGCAGGCGGCGGGCACGCCCGTGATCGGCCTCGGCATCGGCGGCCTGCGCGAGACGGTGCGCGGCCTGGACACGCCCCGGCCGACCGGCGTGTTCTTCACTGAGCAGACCGCGGAGGCGGTGCGCGACGCCGTGGAGCGCTTCGAGCGCATCCGCCCGCAGCTCGACCCGGCGGATTGCCGCGCCAATGCCGGCCGGTTCGCGCCCGAACGGTTCCTGGACGCCTTCGACGCGTTCGCGCAGGCGGCGGTCGGCAGGCGCGGCGCCCCGTTCGAACACGCCCCGCTGCCGGAAGAACTAGCCGGCGCCTGACGCCACGTCGTGGAACAGCTTCGCCATGCGCTCGATCATCGTCGCCAGGGTGAACCTCGCGCTTGCGAACGCGACCGCCTGTTCGCGCATGGCGTTGCGCCGGGCCGTATCGGCCAGGTCGCCGATCCGTGCGGCGAGGGCCGGCGGATCGTTGAACGGCACCACGAACCCGGTGACGCCGTCCTCGATCTGGTCCTCGCAGCCGCCGCCCGGCGTCCGGATCGGCACGGCGCCGCAGCACATGGCTTGCGGCACGACGAGCGGGAAACCCTCCCGGCGGCTTGGCAGCAGCAGGACGTCTGCCGCCCAATAGATGTCGCGCAGCGCAGCGTCCGTGTTGACGAACCCGAGGAAGACGAACGCGGCGCGGTCCGCATCGTCCCGATGGGCATACGCCTCGATCTCGGCGCGCTGGCTGCCTGCCCCGGCGAACAGGCACTTGACCGCCAGGTCCGGACGGTCGCGCCGCAGCAGGCGGATGGCGTCGACGGCGACATCATGCCCCTTCACCAGGTTGAGTCGCCCGACCAGCGCCGTCGCCAGGACCTGCGGACTCAGCCCCAGCGCCTCGCGGGCGTCCCGGCGCTCGGCGGCAGAGGGTGCCCGGTAGATGGCGTCATCGATCCCCGTCACCTGGTAATGGACCCGGTCACGGCTGATCCCGCAGTCGTCCTGGTAGAACGCCTCGACCTCCCTGGAGATCGCGATGTAGCGGTCCGCCGGGAACAGCGTGCAAACCGCCCGGTAGGCCAGGCGGGCCTTGAGCGGACGGCGCGGGGCAACGCCGGCCGCGACCGTTCCGTGCGCCGAGGGGTGATGGTTGGCGACGACCCGCAGCCCGGACAGGCGGGCCAGCAGCTTGGCATAAGGCAGCAGGGTGAAGCCCTGGGTGGCGATCAGGCCAACCCCGTGCTCGCGCATGAGCCGCAGGATCCGCCGCACCTGCATCGGCCGGGGCACGGCCTGGAGGTCCTCCATCACGATCCAGTCGAGCACCGATGCCCGAATCGCATTCCGCCGCGTCTCGGAGCCATCCGGGGTCGTGACCGGCCCCGTGACCAGGAGAACGCCATCGCCGCTGCCGGCAAGACCGCTGATCAGGCTGTCGAGATAGCCTGCGACGCCATCGATGCAATCGACCCTGGTGTGGAAGATCAGCGTCGTGAGCGGCTTGGCCGCAGGCGTCATCGGCTACTCCTGCTGCGCGCGTCGAAGTCGAGCGGGCTGGAGCGCCTCGCGAATCGCCCCATATGGTCTACCATGCCTCTTTCCCCTTTGCTCCGCGTCATCGACCTCGAAACCACCGGCGACAGCTTCACCGATGGCGGCGTGGTGGAGGTCGGCTGGCAGGACCTGACGCCGGATACGGGCGGCACATGGCAGTTGCAGGGTGACGTGGGCGCCATGCTGGTCCAGCCCGGCAACCCCGTCTCCCCGGCCACCTCCGCCATCCACCACATCGTCGACGAGGACCTGGTGGACGCGCCGGGCTGGGCCGAGGCGGCGCCGCCCGTGCTGCAGCCGCCCGGCGTCGTGGCGCTGGCGGCGCACCGGGCCGCCTTCGAGCAGCGCTGGTGCACGCCGCGGCTGAGCGGGCGGGCGCGCTGGGTCTGCACCTGGAAGTGCGCCCTGCGGCTGTGGCCGGAGGCGCCGACGCACTCCAACCAGGGCCTGCGCTACTGGCGGCGGCCCGAGGGCCTGGACCGCGCCACGGGGCTGCCCGCGCACCGGGCCGGGCCGGACGCATACGTGACCGCTCACCACCTGCGCGACATGCTGGCGCTGGCCAACGTCGAGCAGCTGCTGGCCTGGTCGATGGAGCCGGCGTTGCTGGTGCGGGTTCCGACGGGGCCGCTGCGGGGCCGGCGCTGGCAGGACCTGGACGACGCTGGCCTGGAGCGCGTGCTGGCCGGCGAATTCGGCCGCAACGCCGACCTGCTGTTCACCGCCCGCCACGAACGCAGCCGCCGCGAGTCGGCGCCCGCTCCCGACCCGGCGCCGCAGTCCCGCCTGCTGGTGTAGCCGGCATGGGACGCAACTTCAGCAGCGACAACGTCACGCCCGTCGCGTCCGAGATCATGGCGGCGATGGCGGCGGCCAATGCGGGCGCGCTGCACTCCTACGGCGACGACCCCCATACGGAGCGCCTGACGGAGATCGCCTCGGCGGTGTTCGAGACCCGCGTCGCGATCTACCCTGTCGCCACGGGCACGGCGGCCAACGGGTTGGCGCTGTCGGTGCTGACGCCGCCGTATGGCGCCGTCTATGCCCACGACACCGCGCACATCGTCACCGACGAGTGCGGCGCGCCGGAGTTCTACACCGGCGGCGCCAAGGTCATCGGCCTGCCGGGCGCCGACGGCAAGATCCTGCCTGCCCAGCTCGACGCGCCGTTGCGGCACGCCGCCGCCATGGGCGTGCACCACATGCGCCCGTCCGCCCTCAGCATCACCCAGGCGACCGAGTGGGGCACCGTCTACACGCCGGACGAGGTGCGGGCGCTGTGCGGCGCCGCACACGGCCATGGCCTTGGCGTGCACATGGACGGGGCGCGATTTGCCAACGCCGTAGCGCATCTCGGCTGCAGCCCGGCGGAGATCACCTGGAAGGCGGGTGTCGACGTGCTGTGCCTGGGCGCCACCAAGAACGGCGCCATGGCGGCGGAGGCGGTGGTGTTCTTCGACCCCGCCCGGGTTGCCGGGTTCGAGCGGCAGCGCAAGCGTGCCGGGCAGCTCTGGTCGAAGCTGCGGTTCCTGAGCGCGCAACTGGCCGCCTACCTGGAGGACGGGCTGTGGCTGCGCCATGCCGGCCACGCCAACGCCATGGCGGCACGGCTCGCCGCCGGGCTGCAGCGGTTGCCGGGCGTCCGGCTGGTGCAGGCGACGCAAGGCAACGAGGTGTTCGCCGCCTTGCCGGAGCCGCTGGTCGAGGCGCTGCTGGCCGAGGGCTTCGAGTTCTACCGCTGGCAGCTTCTGCCCGGGATGCCCGGCCCCGTCGTGCGCCTGGTCACCGCCTGGTGCACGGAGGCCGCCGACGTGGACGACCTTCTGGCGGCGGTCCAGGGGCATCATGGCAGCCCGTGTCGATGAAGACGGCTTCCTGAACGACGTCATCGACGGCGATCTGCCATGCCGCCGCGCGCCGATAAAGCAGCCTGCGCCTTGGCGGGACCGCTCGGCTTGCCTACAATCGCGACGGCAACAGCGTCGAGGTCAACCATGCCGGGTGCGTCCATCATCAACTGGGCCTCGGTGCCGGGCCAGGGCGGCGCCGGGGTCGAGCGCAAGAGCATGCCGGGCGACGGCGCCTCGGTGACGCGGGTGCAGATCGCGGCGGGCACGTCGGCCGGCCGCCACAGCCATGACCATGAGCAGTTCGTCCTCGTCGTCGCGGGCACGGGGCGGCTGGAATGCGAGGCCGGCACCATCGAGCTGCGCCCCGACACGGTGATCCGCTTCGAGCCTGGCGCCTGGCACAGCGCGCTGTTCGAGACCGACACCGTGCTGCTCGAAATCAACATGAACCCGGCGGCTTGAGGGTGGCGGCCTAAGGCCAGGATGGACGTTGCGAACCAGCCCGCGCGCCCGTGGCAGGACCGGATCGGCGCGGCGCTGCTGGAGGCCTATCGAACCGCCGCGTTCTATGGCGTGCTGGCCGTGTTCGGCCTCGTCTACTTCGGCTGGAACCCGATCGCGACGGTGCTGCGTTGGGTGCTGCCCCGGCGCATCGCCCCGGCGGTCGGGCAATGGGGGATTTCCGCCGGCTTCCGCTTCCTGCTGGGGGTGATGCGCTGCGCCGGCCTGGCCCGGTTCGACCTCACGGCGCTGGACGCGTTGCGCGACGAGCCTCGGCTGGTGATCGCCCCCAACCACCCCTCGCTGATCGACGTGATGCTGGTGATCTCGCGCCTGCCGCGGGTGACCTGCATCGCCAAGGCATCGCTGTGGGACAATCCCGCCCTGGGCGCCGGGGCCAGGCTGGCGGGCTACATCCGCAACGACGCCTCCCAGCACCGGCTGATCCGCCGCGCCGCCGATGCGGTCGCCGCCGGGCAGCAGCTGCTGATCTTCCCCGAGGGCACCCGCACAACCGCCGGGCGCGTCGGCCCGATGAAGGGCGGCTTCGCCCTGATGGCGCGGCAGGGTGGTGCACCCGTGCAGACGGTGCTGCTCGAAAGCAACACGCCTTACCTGCGCAAGGGCTGGCCGTTGCTGAAGCAGCCGCCGTTCCCGCTGTTCTTCCAGGCCCGACTCGGCCGGCGGTTCGAGGTCACCGGCAGCTCCGCGGCGTTCACCCAGCAGCTCGAAGAGTATTTCCGGACTGAACTGACGGAGTCGTGACGCCGCCGCGGCACCTGGTGCTGATCCCCAGCTACAACACGGGGCCGATCCTGCTGGAGACGGTGCGCGGGGCCTGCGCCGCCGGGTCGCCGGTCTGGGTGGTGCTGGACGGCAGCACCGACGGCTCTGCCGCGCGGTTGCAGGCGCTGTGCGACCCAGCCCTGCGCGTGCTGAGCCTGCCGGTCAACGCTGGCAAGGGCGGCGCGGTGCTGCACGGCCTGCTGGCGGCGGCGGCGGCGGGGTTCAGCCACGTGCTGACCATGGACGCGGACGGCCAGCACCCGGCCGCGTGCATCAGGCACTTCATCGCCGCCTCCGCCGCCGATCCGGACGCGATGATCCTGGGCGTGCCGCAGTTCGACGCGGACGCGCCGGCGCTGCGGGTAAAGGGGCGGCGCATCTCCAACTGGTGGGCGAACCTGGAGACGCTGTGGGGCGGCATCGGCGACTCGCTGTTCGGCTTCCGCGTCTATCCGGTCGCGCCGCTGCTGGCGGTGATGCGCTCGCAGCGTTGGATGCGCCGCTTCGACTTCGACCCGGAGGCGGCGGTGCGGCTGTTCTGGCGCGGGGTGCGTCCGGTGAACCTGCCCGCCCCCGTCCGCTACCCGAGTGCGGCGGAAGGCGG
>CAXSFF010000025.1:0-11193 GCA_964236035.1 uncultured Acetobacteraceae bacterium | reverse complement strand
CTGTCCGCCTGGACCACGGCGCGGGCGCCGACCGCCGTCCAGGTCCCGCCGATCCGGCGGGCGGCGGGGTCGGCCAGCAGCTCTTCCCGCGTCTGCCGCCATCCCATGGCGCGCCTGGCGTCATCCCGCAGGCCGGCGGGCAACGCCTCGTGCCGGCGGAACGCGGCGGCGGCGAGGTGGATGCGGCCCAGCTCGGTCGCGATGAAATCCGGCCGCTGCGGCTCGGGCAACCCGAACAGCATCGTCGGCAACTCGTCCACCATCATCGCGAGTCCCGCCGCCTTGGCGTCCACGAGCCGTTGCGCGGCGGCCCGGCATGCGGCCTTGGCGCGTTGCGGGAACGTCGCCAGCCCTTCGTGCAACTGGTCCAGCAACCAGGTGTCGAGCGCGTCCAGCGCCTCCGTCACCCCGGCCATCCGGGCTGCCTGCGACTTGGCCCGGCGCGCTGCCGCCTGCGCCTCCGCTTCCAGATCGGCCTGTGGGATTTCGACCAAATCGAAGGATCGAGGTGGCGTGTCCCCCTTGGAAGCCGTCCCGGCTTCCAGGCGCTGGCGCGCCAGCCAATCAGCTGCTGTCTCGGCTCCCGGGCGCCGGCGCGCCAGCCAATCGGCCACCCAGGGCGGCGATACGCCCGGGGCGAAGCTGCCGGGTCGCTCCACCCATTGCCACATCAGCGCCAGGACGTGCTTGCAGGGGAACTTGCGGCTTGGGCAGCTGCACTTGTAGCCACGATCGGCTGGCACGAAGCAGAACCGGTACGGGGCGCTCCCCGAGCCCTGCGCCTCCCCCCACACAAGGGTCTTGTCCGCATCACACGCCATCAGCGTCCAGGTTGCCGGTCTCAGCAGCTTGCCGGCCGCTGCGAGCGAGGACTGGTCCGGCGCCAACGCTTCGACCTCGACAAGCGTCAGCGACATCGGCAGGGGCCCTCCACGCCCGACACTGGAACCGCGCTGGGAGATCGCACGATCGCAGCGTCATCGCAGTTAGATCGTCCGCTTGCCACACAACGCGGCGATGGCACGATGCTGCGAGGCATTTGGCTGGTCAAGCGAACCGCCGTTGCCATCGCTACACCATCGGATAACTGGCGAAGGCGTGTCGCCACCGCCTGCACCGTGCCCCCGCTGCCGCAGCACGACGCACGCGCTCGACATGCTTTCGCGGCCGGTTGCGGTCGGCCACGATCGCCTCAAGCATCCGGCGCTGCGGCGCCGAAGTGAGCAGGCCCATGCGCACGCCGGTGTCCGACATGCCTGTCAGGATGGGCCAGTCGCGTTCCCTCTACCTTCCAGGCGAGGTGAGCTACGGGTCGCAAGGCTGGTCCGGGGCGGCGCCGGCGTGCCAGCGCAACGCCGTGAGCACGGCGCCGCCATCGCGCTGACGATAGTGGGTCGTTTCGGGTTGGCCCCAGCCCACCGCCGTGGTCCACGGAGCGAGCCGCGCTGGACCTTTGTCGTCCATCACGGCAAGCAGCGCGTCCTGGCCGGCGCACAGGACCTGCCGTGCGGCGCCGGGGGTGAAATCCGTCGTGAACGGGATGCTGCCATCGCTCACCATGGTGAACGGCATGAAGATGCCCCAGTCCGGGAAGAAGGCGTGGGTGGGGGTGCGGTCGCGCAACGCGTCCTCGGTGAAGCGCTCGACCGCGTCCGAGGCGAGGCCGACGCCGCCGGTGCGATCCAGCTCGAACAGCACCGCCTGACGGTCGACGGCGTTGCCGGCGAGAAGCGGGGCCAGGACCAGGGCGACAACCAGGGCGGCAACCCGGCTGCGACCGGCGATGTCGAGTGCCAGCGCGAGCGCGATATACAGGACGGGCAGCAGCGGCGCGGCGTGGTGAAGCCAGAGGCGGTTGCCGAACGCGACGAAAAGGGCGGCGGTGCCGATCGCGAGGCCCGCGGCGACGAGCAAGCCAGGACGGCGGGCTGGGCGGAACAGCCCCACGATCACGCCCAAGGCCGGCAGCGCCAGAAGGCAGAAGGATTTCGTCGCGGGGAAGCTTGGCGGCAACTGCCGGTGCAGCATCATGGTTGGCGGCCCGACGTCTTGGACGGTCCAAAGCACCATGTCCCGGAAATAACCGAGCCGGCCGGCGAGAGACAGCACCGACTGGCCGGGGGAAAGCGCCCCCAGGTTGGCGAGGATGAATGCGACGAAACCGTGCACGCCCCCCGTCGCAACCAGGATGAGCAGCATGCCGAGCGGGTAGGGCAAGGCCCCGATCACGAAGCCGGCCACCCAGGCGGCGGCCAGACGGCGCCATCGCGCAGCATCCCGCCAACGCAGCCCGGCATGCAGGGCCGCCGCCGGGACCAGGAAGGCGTAGATGAAATAGCCGTAGAAGGCCACGCCGGCCAGCACGCCGACGGCGAAAGCCAGGCGCGGGGTGGGGTTCGAGCGGCGGTGTTCCGCCCAGGCGATGGCGGCAAGCAGGGGGGCCAAGGGCAGGACATTGATGTAGAACTGGGTGCGGAAGCTGAACAGGAAGCCCGGGTCGAGGGCCAGGGCGGCGAGCACGAGGGCGACTATGACCGGCCGCACCCGGAACGCCCGCAGGAACAGCGCCACGCTTGCCAGCACCAGGAGGCCGAACAGCATGTTGGTGAGCCGGACCCCGACCACGCCGGTTCCCCACAGGGCGTAGGCGGGCAACCCGAGCCAATAGGGCAGCGCGCCGTGGTAGATCTGCCCCAGGACAGGGAACCGGCCGAACAGCAGCGTGCCCGGCAACACCCAGGCCGGCGTCGTGGCGGACTGGCCGAGCAGGCGGACCACAAGGTAATCCGGGTTGACCGCGTCCATGTAGAGGCCGGGCACGGTGATGTCGCTGACCGCGCCCAGCACGAAGAGCAGGCAACAGGGCAGCAGGACCAGGAGCGTAGTCCGTCGCGCGGCCGCCGGCCCGGCCATGAGGGCGGAGTGTGGCTTGTGCTCGAGCGTCACCTTTGCCGCTCCTCCCTGTGCCGCTCAGAACTGGAAGTACTGTCGATCGCGAAAAACAGCAGAATGCCGAACGCGATCCGCAGGCAGGCGCGTCCCCTGTGGCTACCAGGTGCGCCGGGCGGCATGGACGCGTATTTCGCTGACCTCATCCACGGACTCTGCCTGCCATCCTAGACCGTCACCGCGATCAAGCGCGATGTCCCCCGACGCGGGTCATGGCAGCGAGGGGATAGCCTAAATCCGCGCCGGCGGAACCCCCTGCGCAGGCAGCCAGGCCGAGATAGGTCGTAGCCGCCCCCCAGCCATCTCGCTATTGAAGCCTGATTTGGCCACGCCATGCCGAGGAGACGCGGATTGAGCCTTACGGTCGCGACGCAGAAGATCAGCGCCTTCGTCATCAGCTACAACCGCGCCGAGGTGATCGAGGCCTGCTTGCGCTCGATCCGCTTCGCCGACGAGCTTATCGTCATCGACAAGGGCTCCACCGACGGGTCGGACAAGATCGCCGCCCGCTATGCCGATCGGGTGATCTCGGTCCCTTGGACGCCGAACGTCGAGGAGACCCGTGCCTTCGCGCTCAGCCAGTGCAGCCACGACTTCATCGTGTTCCTCGATGATGACGAGTGCTTCAGCCCGGACTGCATCCTCTATCTGCTGGGGCAGCGACAGGCAAGGGATGCGGACATCTACGCGATACCGTCGCGCCATCACGTGCTCGGCCGGCATGACGAGCGGGCGTATTACTGGCCCGAGCGGCAGGTTCGCGCGTTCTGGCGGGGGGCGGCCACGTTCTCGAATACCGTGCACACCGTGGCCGCGTTCCTGTCCGACAAGGTTGCCCAGATCGAAACGGACTCCGGCATCTTCATCCATCACCTGAGCCACGCCAGCGCGCGTATCTGGTTCGAGAAGACCAACCGCTACACCTCCATCGGCGACCGGCGCAGCTCCTTCGACCCGCAGGAGCTCCGGCCCTTGCGGCGCTTCGCCCATAGCCGCATCGATCACTGGCTGGATGCGGGATCGGTCGAGGGGGATGATTACGTCGACAGCGTCGCCCTCATGCGGGCCACGTACGACCTGATAGATGGCATAAAGCTGGTCGAGAGCAGCCTCGGGGTCTGTCCGGAGGCTGATTTCCCTGAAACCGCCGCCGCATTGAGCGCGGGCTTCGACCGCTTCAGCGCGCAGACAGGGGTCCGCACCCACGGCCGCCCGGGACAGGCGGAGACGCTGGAGGCCTCGCCGCCCGAACAAGTCGACGCCGCGACGCAGTGGCGCCTGGTCGCCCAGGACGCGGAGCGGCTCGCGAACCGGGAACGCGGCGAAGCCGCCAGCCTGCGGGGCGAACTGGAGCAGGCGAGGGCGAACCTGGTCGATCTCGGCCGGATCATCGCCGACCGCGACGAGCAAGCCCGCACGCGCGACGCGGCCATGGCCCGGCTGGACCGGCAGCGTCAGATCAACGAGAGCGCGGTCACGCTGCTGACGCGCCAGGTGGACTCGTTGATCGCGGAGCGCGACGCCTTGTCCCGGCAGGTCGAGGGCCATGAGGCGGTCGTGCGTGGCTATGACCGCCGTATCCGCCTGGCCGCGATCCAGGAGGCGCGGTCCGGCCATACAGCCGTTCCCGCCGCCGCCGGTGCGCCGCCACCTTCGCCGGTCACGGGCATTGCCGGCCGGTTCCGCCGCGTCGCGGGTCGGCTGCTGCGGCCGGCCCCTCTCCCCGCGCCGTCGGTGCGCGACGAGATCGAGGCGTCGGGGGCGTTCGACGCCGCGTTCTACCTCGCCACCTACGCCGATATCGACGAGGCCAAGCTCGACCCCTTGGATCACTACGTCGACCACGGCATGGCGGAGGGGCGGCGACCGGCTGCCTCCTTCGACCCGGCGTTCTACGCCCAGCGCTATCCCGATGCGGTGGGCGCGTTGCCGCTCGTGCTGCATTACATCCGGCACGGCCGCGCGGAGGGGCGCCTGGGGGCGTTCGGCCCGGCGGCGCAGCTTCAGGCGCTGCGTGCGGAGATCGCCGACTCGGGCATGTTCGACGCCCAATTCTATCAGTCGCTCTACCAGGACAGCCGCGAAGGCGGGGATGATGCGCTGGACCACTTCATCCTGGTTGGATTGGAGGAGGGCCGCCTTCCCTCGGCCGAATTCGACCCGCCGCGCTACGCCGACGCGTATCCCGACATGGGCGGGCCTGGCGAGGCCTTGCTGCATTACATCCGATCCGGCCGGGCCGAGGGCCGCATGATCGACCCCGCCGGGTTCGACGCCCCAACGCTGCCTCACATCATTGCCGAAATACATGCCAGCGAGCTGTTCGACGCGGCTTTCTATCGCGCGACGAACCCCGTGGTGGAAGCGGAGCGGCTCGATCCCCTGCTGCACTACCTGCTGTCGGGCTTCCGCGGCAAATGCGATATCGCAGCCTCCAGGCCGATGCACGTCTACCTCGCCGCCAACCCGGACCTGCGCAACACGGGGGCCAATCCGCTGCTGCACTGGCTGCATCACGGCCGGGCGGAGGGCCGGGACGCCCCCGGCGCATTGGAGGAGGCGGTCTGGGCCGAGTTCGGCCGCAGCGAGCGCCTGCCGGACAACCTGGTCGGCTTCGAGCTGCTGAAGGGCGAGGCGTATTTCACCGCTCACCGCTTCAGCTTCGACCCGGCGCGCTCCGGCGGGCTGGTGGAAGCGGCCGTGGCGGCGTTGGCCCGGCGCCAGCCGCTGCTGACCTTCGACGCGGCAGCGCCCGACGTGTCCATCATCATCCCCGTATACGGCCAGGTGCCATTCGTCCTTGGTTGCCTGGACTCCCTGGCAGCGCATCGCAGCCGTTTCACCGTCGAGGTCCTGGTCGTGGACGATGCGTCCCCGGCGGCGACGCACGTGGAGGTGCTGGCGTCGATCCCGTGGATCAGGCTTGAACGCCGGCCGCGCAACAGCGGCTTCATCGATGCCTGCAACTTCGGCGCCGAGCAGGCGCGTGGGCGTACGCTCGTGCTGCTGAACAGCGACACCAGGGTCGTGGATGGCTGGCTGGACGAGCTGGTCGGCAGCTTTTCCCTGTTCCCGAAAGCGGGGCTGGTCGGGTCCAAGCTGTTCAACGCCGACGGCACGTTGCAGGAAGCAGGCGGCCTGTTCTGGCGCGACGGCTCTGCTTGGAACTATGGGCGCGGCGACGATCCCAACCAGCCGAAATACTGCTTCGCCCGCCGGGTCGACTACGTCTCGGGCGCCTCGATCGCCGTGCCCGCCGCGATCTGGCAGGAAATGGACGGGTTCGACGTCAAGTTCCGGCCGGCCTACTGCGAGGATGCCGATCTGGCGTTCCGGTTGCGGCGGGCCGGTTACGAGACCTGGTACCAGCCGCTCTCGCGCGTCATCCACTACGAAGGCAAGACGCATGGGCGCGACCTGAAGTCGGGCATCAAGGCATACCAGGCTACGAACATGCAGCGTATCCTGGCACGGTACGGGAGCGAGATGTCGCAGTTCGCACAGAATGGCGTCCGGCCGAAGCGGGAAGCCAACCGAACGGCTGGCCCCGCGATGCTGGTGCTGGACACCACCACCCACACCCCCGATCGCGATGCGGGCTCCCTGGTCGCGTCCCGGATGATGCAGGTGTACCGCGAGCTTGGGTTCAGCCAGACATTCCTGCCGCTGCACGATGTCCGCTGGAAGCGAGGCTACAGCGAGGCGATGCAGCGGATCGGCGTGGAGTGCCACTACCTCCCGTACACAAGCAGCGTGGAAACCCTGCTGGCCCAGGACGACGGCGACTTCGCCGTGGTGCTGGCGTATCGCTACATGATCGTGCGCGACACCTACGACACGATCCGCCGTTTCCTGCCAGCCACCCGCCTGCTGTTCAGCAACGTCGACCTGCACTACCTGCGCGAGGAGCGCGAGGCGGCGCTGAAGCAAAGCGTGCAGGGGGCGTTCAAGGCTGCGGTGACCAAGACGCAGGAGCTGGAGGTGTTCGCGCGGGCCGATTGCAGCCTGGTGCACACACCGGTCGAGCGGGAGGCGGTCCAGGCTGCGATGCCGGCGCAACTCGACTCCATCATCGTGTTCCCGTGGATCGCCGAAGCGAAGGCTCGTGACGTGGCCTGGGACGGCCGCCGCGACATCATGTTCCTCGGCGGGTTCCGCCACCACCCGAACCTCGACGCGATGCGGTTCTTCACGACGGATGTTTGGCCGCTTCTGGAACCGGCGTTGCCGCCCGATGCGCGCCTCCTCATCGTCGGCGACTCGCCGCCCGATGACGTGCGCCTGCTCGCCGGCGAGCGCGTTGTCGTCACGGGGTACGTGACCGAACTCGAACCGTATTTCGATGCCGCGCGGGTGTTCGTGGCGCCGCTGCGGTTCGGTGCGGGGATCAAGGGCAAGCTGATCGAGGCGCTGTCCCACGGCGTGCCGAGCGTGGCCACCAGCATCGCGGCGGAAGGCATCGGCATGACGCCCGGCCGGCACGTCGCCATCGCCGACGATGCCGCGGCCTTTGCGGCAGGCGTGCTGCGCCTCTACACGGACAACGAGGCGTGGCAATCCATGCGGGACGAGGGCCTTGGCTTCATCACCGCCAACTTCTCGTGGGAGCGCGCCCGGACCCTGTGCCAGGACGCCCTGGATGTCGCCGACGCGACCTGGCGGGCCAGGCAGCAGGCGGCGCTGGAGCGGCGGCTGAAGGCGATCCTGGCGGAGGGCGGCGCGCAGGCGAAGCTTTGAATCGGGACACCGGGGAACGGACATGACCGAGATCGATCAAGCATTCTCATCCTTTGCGAGCTGGCAGGCCTGGGCAGCGGCGAACCCGTATGTCTACGACAGCAGCGCGGCGAACGAGATCGGCAAGCGTATCCTCGCCGCGGGCTTTGCCGAGCCGCTGACCCGGGCGATCATCCCTGCAACGGAAATCCAGCATGAAGGCGGGAATTGGCGCGAGGGACTGCTTGCGCGGGGGTTGAACGCGCGGATGCGCGCGGTGCTGGCGCTGATCGACGAGGGTTTCGGGACTTTTCCGGCGCACGACGTCCGCATCTTCGCCACCGAAGCGGTGACCGCCTTCGCGCTGCTGCTGCGGGGGCGCTTCGCCCGTTTCCTCGGTTCCGAATACGGCGTCGACGACGCGGCGCGCAGCCGCCTGTTCCCGATCCCGCACCAGGACCTCACCGCGCTGACGCTGCCCTCCGACAGCTTTCACCTCGTCACCACCAACGAAGTGCTCGAGCACGTCCCTGACCTCGACGCGGCGCTGCGGGAGATCGCACGCGTGCTGGTGCCAGGCGGGTGGCATATCGGCACGCACCCCTTCATGTTCACCAAGACCGCGAGCGACCTGCGCTCGGTTCTGGTCGACGGCAAGGTCAGCCACCTCAAGGAACCGGAATACCACGGCAACCCCGTCGATGCCGGTGGTTCGCTGGTCTTCGAGACGCCGGCCTGGGACATCATCGATCGCGCGCGGGCGGCGGGCTTCTCCAATCCGCACATGCGCTTCGTCTGTTCGGAGCGGCGCGGCTTCCTGACCGAGAACACCGGCGTCTTCGTCTTCTGCGCCCAAAAGTAGCCGGCTGCGTCCGCCATCGGTCAAAGGGGCCGCGGCACGTCGCGCGGGGTCATCCTTGCATGGTCCAGCTGCTTCGGAGAGGCTTCAAAAGGAACTAGAGACGATGCGGTCATTCATGCAGACGGCTGCTGATCTTCAAGCCAAGCTACGACAATGGAGCAGCCATCGTGACCGCTTGATGGGTCATCTACCGCTCATTCTAAGGAAAGCTGGACTGCATCGGTTCTACCGCGCCTTGCCCGTGAGCATCAGGACGAATTTGAAGTCGCGGCTTCTTGGTCGTAGAAGCAGCATTTCGATGCAACCTGCTTCAAGCAGCCTCATGCAGGACCACATAGCACTGGTTCTTGCCTCGGGAATGTTCGATCACAGCTATTATCGCCATCAGGCTGGAAACCACGGTGCCAGCAATCTTGTGGAGCATTATTTGTCCGAAGGATGGCGTGATAACCTATCACCGCATCCTGAGTTCGATGAGTCCTTTCTGCTCCCCTATTATGAAGCTACCGGGTACTCTCAGCCGGCCCTGTTGACTTGGCTGCATTTGAAAGGGCTTGGGAATCCCACGCCTCGCAACAGGGCCGAGTCAGAGGCGCTGGTGTCCGCGATTGGTCCAAGCGACTTGTTCGACGAATCATTCTATAGAACACACCTGCCGGAAGGGATAGACCCGCTCATCCACTACGCGGTGATAGGTGAGCGCGTTGGCCGAAGACCTTCACGGCAGTTTGATCCGCTGTTTTATTTAGACATGTATCCAGATGTTTCCGAAGCCCGAGTTTCTCCGCTGGTCCACTACCAGCGCTCGGGCCGGAGCGAAGGTAAAATCCCGGTCTCCCCGTCCGATCAGATAGTCTTGCCTTCTCTCCCAGACGGCGATCAACCGGTTGCACTTGTGATCAGCCACGACGCGTCCAGGACCAGCGCGCCGATCTTGATCTGGAATGTAGTGAAACGGCTCGTTGAAACGCATCGAGTTGTAACTGTCATGCTGAACGGCGGAGGCGAGTTGCAGCCAGCTTTTGCGGAGACTTCCACCGTCACGGTGGATGGCCTTCGTTGGCCTGACTGGAACCCCATCGTGATCCGGCAGATGGCCGAGAAGCTGGTGCTGCATTACAAACCGACGTACCTGATCGCAAACAGCATCGAGTCTTGTTTCATGGTGCCGCCGCTCGTCAGACTCGGCGTGCCAGCTGTATCGCTCATACATGAGTTCGCAGGCTACACGAAACCGACCCATAAGATGCGCGACGCCTTTGATTGGGCGGCCCATGTCGTCTTCCCTTCGAAGATCGTTGCTGAATCCGCGTTTGACAGCTTCCAAGACGTCAGAACCAGGTCGGGGATACATGTCCTGCCTCCGGGACCGTGCGAAATCCCAGCCTTGAATCCCGACCAAGCTTGCGACAGCAATGACCTGCCCGGGCTTGAAGACATGGAAGGCAAGTTCCTGGTGCTGGGTCTTGGCCATGTTGAGCTACGTAAAGGCGTAGACATTTTCATCAGCATTGCCGCGCAAGTTCGCAGAAGCAGGCCTGATCTGAACGTGGCTTTCCTTTGGGTCGGAGCCGACGACGATCCGACCAGGTTCGAGTACGCCACCTTCATAAAAGAACAGGTAGACCGGTCGGAGCTCGATGGGAGCCTGGTCATCGTCGACGCGGTTGACCAGCCAGAGGCTTATTACGGGCGTGCGAACGCGTTCCTGATGTGCTCACGGCTTGACCCTCAGCCGAACGTGGGGATCGACGCGGTGACCCGGGGCATACCTACGATCTGTTTCGAGGATGCTTGTGGTACCGCTCAGGCGCTCGCTGCCGACGGCGATACCCGCCATCTCGTTGTCCCCTACTTGGAGGTCAACGCCGCGGCGGATCTGGTGTGTGAGTTGGCAGAGACGAAGGACGACAACCGGCAACTCCGGGCCGCCGTGGCCCGTGTCGGCAGGACAGCCTACGACATGGAAAGATACGTCGCCCTGATCGGGCAGATGGGTCTCGACGCAAGCCGGGGGGTTCGTCTCGAAGACGTTCAGACGATCGCAAGCTCCCAAGCTGTCGACGCCGACTTCTTGCTGCAGCCAGGTCACGGCCCATTCACGCCTGTCGAACTCGCGCGCATCTCAGTGCTGCGATGGCCGCTATGGAACACTCCAGAGGGCAGCCTGGTTCATCCTGAGTTGCGGAAACCATGTCCGGGCTTCCACCCCCAAATCTATGCCAGCGCCCATGACGATATACTTGGACGCCAGGACCCACTGGCACATTGGCTTCGCGGCGGTAAGCCCTCTGGACCGTGGTCTCGCGACGTTTACGAACCTTCCAGCCTTCAAAGATCAGAAAGCCCTGCTTGCAAGGTCGCGCTGCACTGCCACCTGTATTATGCTGAATTGGGCCATGACCTTGCTCGGCGCCTTGCGGTTAATCAAACTTCCATCGACCTGTTCCTGACCACTGACACTCGAGAGAAAGCCGACGAGTTGGCTGAAACTTTCCGACACGCAAGGGGAGAGGTTTCGGTTCGCATAGTACCCAATCGCGGCAGGGACCTCGCGCCGCTGCTGGCCGGGCTGCTGGCGGAGATCTGCAGCGGCCGTTACGAGGTCTTCGGCCACATTCACGGCAAGCGAAGCCTGGCCGTAGATGCCGCCTTGGGCGAATCCT
>CAXSFF010000024.1:0-11199 GCA_964236035.1 uncultured Acetobacteraceae bacterium | reverse complement strand
TCTTCACCCCCTTCCACTGGGGCGGCAAGGCCACCGCCAACCTGCTGACCAACGCCGCACTTGACCCTGTCTCGCGAATACCGGAGTTCAAGGTCTGCGCGGTGCGCGCCGAACGGATCAGCCCGCCCGTACCGATCCCATCACCTGCCCTTCAACGAACTGAGGTACCATGATCGACTCCACCCCGCGCTTCCTGAACGGCGCCTTCGCATTCCAGGGCGCCGGCTTCGATAAGCCGGCGCTGCTCGATCCGTCGTTGGTCTACGTCGTGCCAGCGGACAAGCGTGCCCAGATGATCTACATGCGCGGCGGCAACTCCACTGACGAGCTCGCCTACGTCACGCTGATGCAGGACGGCAAATCCGCCCGCACCTTCCCGATCGGCGCCAAGTCCGGTATCCACGTGCCGCTCGCCGTGGTCGAGGACCTGCAGCCGGATACCCGCATCGAGGTGCACGTCGGCGCGGCGTCGGGCGTGAGCGGCACCATCGTGCTCGACATCGGCATCATCGAAATCTAAGTGCTGGAGAACCATCGCATCATGGCAAAGCAGAAGCTCGTCGTCGTCGGCAACGGCATGGCCGGTGCCCGCGCGATCGAGGAAGTCCTGGCGCTGGGCGGCGCCGACCAGTTCGAGATCACCATGTTCGGCGACGAGCCGTATGGCAACTACAACCGCATCCTGCTGTCCAACATCCTGAGCGGCCAGCAGGACACCAGCGAGATCTACATCAACCCGCTGGACTGGTACAAAGAGAACAACATCCGCCTGCACAGTGGGGCTCGGGTGACGCACATCGACCGGGCGGCCCGGGTGGTGACGGCCGACAACGGCGTCCAGGAGGAATACGACATCCTGCTGATCGCCACCGGCAGCCGCGCCTTTATCCCGCCGATGGAGGGAGTCTGGGCCGGGGACGGCCGGCTGCGCCCCGGCATCTTCGCGTTCCGCAGTATCGACGACTGCAACGCCATCGTGGCCGAGGCGGCCCGCAGCAAGCGCGCCGCGGTGATCGGCGGCGGCCTGCTGGGCCTGGAGGCGGCGCGCGGCCTGCTCAACCATGGCTGCGAGGTGCACGTCATCCACCTGGGCCAGCACCTGATGGACATGCAGCTCGACACCGCCGGCGGCGCCATGCTGCGGAAGGCGATGGAGGGCATGGGCGTCCAGGTGCACCTGGGCAAGATGACGACCACTGTGCTGCTGGACGGCGAGAAGGTCGCCGGCCTGCGCTTCAAGGACGGCAGCGAGCTGGCCTGCGACATGGTCGTCGTCTCCGCCGGCATCCGTCCGAACGCCGAAATCGGCAGCCGCGCCGGGCTGACGGTGGAGCGGGCCATCGTGGTGGACAACACAATGCGCAGCCCGGACGACCCGCATGTCTATGCCGTCGGCGAGTGTGTGCAGCACCGCGGCAAGGTGTATGGCCTGGTGGCGCCGATCTGGGACCAGGCCAAGGTGTTCGCCGACCAGGTGACGGGCGCGAACACCGGGGCCGAGTACCTCGGCAGCAAGCTCGCCACCAAGCTCAAGGTCATGGGCGTCGAGCTGGCGAGCATGGGCATCACCAATCCAGCCAGCGACGACGACGAGGTGATCCAGTTCAGCGAGCCGAAGCGCGGCACCTACAAGAAGCTGATCGTGCGCGATGGGCGGCTGGTCGGCGGCATCCTGATGGGCGACATCAGCAAGGCCGCCTACCTGATGCAGGCGTTCGACCGCGACAGCCCGCTGCCGGAGGAGCGCCTCGGCCTGCTGTTCGACCTTGGCACGCCGTCGCAGAAGGTGACGCTGGACGAGATGTCGCCGGACACGCAAATCTGCAACTGCAACGGCGTCACCAAGGGCGCGATCGGCGCGTGCGTCGCCGCCGGCAAGCGCACCGGCAAGTCGGTGATGGCCGCCACCCGCGCCGGCATGGGCTGCGGCTCGTGCAAGTCGCTGGTGAACGAGGTGGTGGACTGGTTCTGCGGCGGCCAGGCCGAAGAAGACCCGTCGATCCACTACTACGTGCCCAGCATCCCAATGGCGAAGCCGGAGCTGGTGCAGGCGATCCGTGAGCAGCAGCTGAAGTCGGTTTCGTCCGTGTTCGCCGCCCTGGCATTCGAGGGCAAGCCGGACGCCGCCAGCAAGCCCGCTTTGGCGTCGTTGCTGGTGACGCTGTGGAACGACGAGTACGTGGACGAGCGCGACGCCCGCTTTATCAACGATCGCGTGCACGCCAACATCCAGAAGGACGCCACCTTCTCCGTGATCCCGGAGATGCCCGGCGGCGTCACTACGCCCGCCGACTTGATGCGGATCGCCGAGGTCGCCGTGAAGTACAACGTGCCGTTGGTGAAGCTGACCGGCGGCCAGCGCATCGACCTGGTCGGCATCTCCAAGGAGAACCTGCCGAAGGTGTGGGCCGACCTCGACATGCCGTCGGGCTGGGCGTACGGCAAAAGCTATCGCACCTGCAAGAGCTGCATCGGCACGGATTTCTGCCGCTTCGGCCTGGGCGACAGCATGGGGCTGGCCAAGAAGATCGAGGCTCAGTTCCGCGGCATCGACTCGCCCGGCAAGCTCAAGCTGGCCACCGCGGGGTGCCCGCGCAACTGCTCGGAGGCGATGGTCAAGGACCTGGGCGCCGTGGCGATCGGCGGCGACAAGTGGGAGATCTATATCGGCGGCGCGGCCGGGTCGGCGATCCGCAAGGGCGACGTGCTGTGCACGGTCGACGGCGAGGACGCCGTGATGCAGGTCACAGGCCGCTTCATCCAGTGGTATCGCGAGAACGCCAAGTACAAGGAGCGTACCCACACCTTCATCGAGCGCGTCGGCATCGAGCGGGTGCGTTCGGTGGTGGTGGAGGACAGCGAGGGCATCTGCGCGGCGCTCGACGCGGCGATGGACGCTTCCCGCAAGGCCGTGAAGGACCCATGGAAGGAGCGCATCGAGCCGAAGACCGAGAACCAGTTCAACTCCCTGATCCCGGCGGAGGCCTGAGCCATGGAGCAGGCGATCGGCAAGTTGTCGCAAATCCCTATGGGAGAGGGCCGTAACTTCACTTTGGGCGATCAGCGCGTCGCCGTGTTCCATGCGCGCGACGGCCAGGTGCACGCGACGCAGGCGGACTGCCCTCACAGGGGCGGTCCGCTGGCTGACGGCCTGATCGACAACGGTACGGTGATGTGCCCGCTGCACGACCGTACCTACGACTTCGCGACCGGCGACGGCATCGGCACCGATTGTCGCATCAGAGTCTACCCGGTGCGGGTGGATGCGGACGGCACGGTCATGGTGGGAGCGGAGTTTGTCGGCGGCGGCGAGTTGGCCGCCGCTTGAAGCGGTAAGCTACTGCTCTACTGCTGCTGAATGCCCTGTTGCTGATATCCAGCCGGTGCCTGCCCCTGTGGCGGCATCGCGCTGGTTCCCTGTGGCTTCGGGTGGCGAGTGAAGCAGCCCGCTTCGTAACAGCCAAGCAACGCTACCGCGCCGACGCCGATGGCGATCTTGGTTCCAGTGGACAGACCAGTCGATGACGGGGCTGGCGGGGGTGTCCCCGCGCCGCCGATCTGGACGGTGATCCGCTGCGCCTGGCCCGGGCCACCGCCCTGCGGCATGAAGTCGACCGTCACGCTGCCGCCTGGCGGGATGGACCCGATATAGGCGGCAAAGGCGGCGATGGTCGGGAACACACGGCCATCCACGGCGATGAGCTGATCGCCGGGCTTGAAACCGGCCCTGGCGCCGGGCGAGCCAGGACGCACCAGCTTGACCCGCATGATGTCGAACGTGAGGCCCGCATCCGTGATCTGCTGCGCCCGGTCGACGTCCATGCCAAGCGCGCCATGGTTGTGCGGCAGCCCGGCCGCCTCCTGCGTCGACAGCAGCCGGTAGCCCATCTGGTTGTCGGCGCGTGCCGGCGCCGGGAACAGCGGCAGCACGATCAGGGAAGCAGCCACAAGGGCCTTGGTCAGACGAGTCGGCATGGATGCATCTTCCAGAAAGTTCCGGCGGGGGGGAGGCGACCACCCGCCTCCCCTGTCATCAGACCGACATGGAGCCTTCATCAGGAAGCTGCCCGTTGGGAGTCATGCCGTGGACCACGTTGGGCAGATGCTGGCTGAGCTGCGACAGGAAATCGGTGGGCTGCATGCCGGCCTGGCTCGCCATGTTCTGGACTTGGCTGTCGCCGAACACGCTCTGCAACTGCTGCGGCGACACCGACTGGTTGGGGCCGTTGCCCACCCAGGACTGCGCGATGTGGCCAAGTCCGGCCTGCTCGAAGCTCGACAGCAACCCGCCAAGCCCGCCCGCCATGCCTGGAGCCTGCATCCCGCCGGCCTGGCCGCCCATCATGCCCTGTTGCTGTTGACCGCCGCCGAGCATGTTCATCAACACGCCCTGGATCGGCGATCCGCCGCCGCCGGAGCCACCCATCAGCCCACCGAGCACCGTGTCAAGTAATCCCATGTCGCTAAACCCCTTTGCAGCAGAAAGCCTGATGTGCAGCCAAAAGTGTGGCAAGCTGCCCGACGGCATCGTGCCCGTTCACTCTTCCGAAAGCGTTCCGACCAGCGAAAGTTCCCTGCAAAGTCGGCGCCGTGGAGTTGAACAAAGCGTCCGTCCTCTGTCATCTTTGCGGCAGCGGCATCCATTGGCGTGCACGCCGCTTCGGGAGTTGACGTGATGACGCACTCGAACTGGCCCGGCTTGCCGATCCTTGCCGTGCTAAGTCTTGGCGCGACTGTGGCGCTCGGCGCTGCGGATGCGCGCGCGCAAGGCTACTACCCATACGGCTACGGATTCTACGGCAGGCCGTTCTACGGTTACGGCCCAGTGCCTTATTATTACCCGCCACGGCCGTATTACCCGGCGCCGCCTGTAGTCTTCGCCCCCCCGCCTTATGCGTCCTATACACCGCCCTACGCGCCGCCGCCCGATGCGCCAGAAGAGCGGGAACCGGCGGCGGTTCGACCCAGTGTACCGCTGCCTCCCGTATCACCGCCCTACACGCTATCGAACCATGCGCCGCTGTCCCATGCGGCGGCGGCCACGCAACGCCCGATGCGCCAGGCATATCACCCCGTCGTCGTGTCTACGGCCCGGCGGGTGATGCCGGCCGCTAGATTCCCCACGGAGCCGACAGGTGCGGCAACGCCCCGGCATGAAGTGTTCCCCTCAGAAAGCTTCCGGCCGCGGCCGGACCCCGGCAATTGAGCCGATCTGCGCCGGAGCGGCGAACGCAGCGCCCCTGCGCCGCGTTGGTCCGGCTTCGGAGGTGATGACATGGCTTACGTACTACCCACGCTTGGCGCTGCCATCGCGGTTGCCGGGGTCGACAAGCTCGGCGGCGACCGTGGTTACGCCAGGATGTTCCAGCACCTCGGCTGGTCTGCCGACACCATGCGGCTGCTGGCGGTGGCCGAGACGGCGGGTGGCCTGCTGATGATGCCGCGTGCCACGAGGCGCCTTGGCGGCGCACTGGTCGCCGCCGTGTCGGTCGCCGTGCTCGCCAGCGAAATCCGCCAGGCCGACGGCAGGCTCGCCGGCCCGCGCGCCCTCGTGCTGCTGGCCGGCTTGGCTGGACTGGTGACGCCGGGGCGCTCCCGGACGTAACGGCTTGCGGTCATCGCTGCGATTTCGGCAGGCTCCATGGAAACGCCGCGCGCTGCGTCAGCGTCACCGCCTGGAACAGCAGCAAGCTGATCGCGATCAGCACGGCCAGCGCGGCGAAGGCCTGCGCCACCCGGAAGTTGGAGGTGGCAAAAGCTATCATGTAGCCCAGCCCGTTTTCGGCGGCGACGAACTCGGCGACCACGGCGCCGATCACTGACAGCGTCGCCGCGATCCGCAACGCCGAGAACAAGTAGGGCACCGCGAATGGCAGCCTGATTTGTAGCATCTCCCGCCGCCGCGTGGCGCCGAGCGAGCGCGACAGCTCGATCAGTTCCTCGGGCGTCGCCGCCAGCCCCGTGGCTGTGGACACCACGATCGGGAAGAAGGTGATGAGGAAGGTGATGGCGACGCGCGGCACGTCGCCGGCGCCCAGCACCACCACGATGATCGGCGCCACCGCCACCACGGGCGTCGACTGCACCACCACCAGCAATGGGTACAAGGTGCGCGCCAGCAGCCGCGACGCCGTCATCGCCATGGCGAGCGGGACGGCGACGACGGCGGCGAGCGCCATGCCCAGCAGGCTGACGCGCAGGGTGGACCAGATGCTCGCCAGCCAGGCCGCCGCCGGGTAGCCGAAGCCGGCGCGGACGATGGCGGACGGCGCCGGCAGCAGGTAGGGCGGGATCGCGAACAGCCGGCACGCCGCCTCCCACGCCAGCAGCAGCAGGGCGGCGAACAGCGCGGGCGCGGCGCGGTCCGCCCAGGTCGATAATGGTTTGAGCATGATTCTGACCCGTTCGGCAGTCGGCAGTGAACTGATGCACATCGTGAGCCAGGGACAGCTTCTCCTCCTCCCCTTGCGGGAGGAGGCCGGGAGGAGGGGTGGCCACGCACGACACAGTGCCGCGTGCGCTCCCTCCCCTGACCCCTCCCGCAAGGGGAAGGGAAAAGAGGGTGGATTTGGTACGCACCTTGCTTCTCGCAGGCCGTCGATCCAACCAGCCAGGTGGCCCCCATGCGCTCCAACCCGATCCGCCGCGCCCTCGTCGCGGCATGCGCCATTCTCGCCACGTCCACCGCCCACGCCACCCCGCCCGATCATGTCACCTACGTGCTCGACTGGCTGCCGTCCGGCGAGGAGACCTTCCCCTACATCGCCGTGCGCCAGGGCCTGTTCGCCCACGAAAACCTCGACGTCACCATCCAGATCGGCCGCGGCTCCTCCGACGTGATCACCAAGATCGCCACGGGGAACGCCCAGTTCGGCAGCGGCGGCGTCGGCGCCCTGATGGCCGTGGCGGCGGAGCACAAGGACACCGGCGGCGTGCCGGTCCGCGCCGTGCTGTCGATCTTCAACACCCCGCCGGACGCCGTGTTCGCCATCAAGGGCGGCCCGATCACCTCGATCCAGGACCTGAAGGGGCACAAGCTGGCCACGGCGAGCTTCACCTCCTCCAACGTGCTGTGGCCGGTGGTGGCGCGCTCCGCCGGCCTCGACCCGGCGGATGTCACCCTGCTGAAGACCGACCCGACCACACTGGCGCCGTTGCTGGCGTCGGGCAGGGTCGATGCCATCATCAACTGGGTGACCTCCACCCCCGGAATCGAGTCGGTGGTGAACCAGGCCGGCAAGCAGGTGGAGACGCTGCCGTGGACCGCCGCCGGGCTGAACGGCTACGGGCTGAGCCTGTTCGCGTCCGACCAGGTGATCCACGACAACCCGGACCTGGTGGCCCGGTTCACCCGCGCCTATGCCGCGGCGGTGCAGCGCTCGATCGCCGACTGCCACGCCGCCGCCGCCGACATCCACGCCGAGGTGCCCGGCGTGGAGGCCGACACCGCGGAGGCCGAGTGCCGCACCACCATCGCCCTGATCAAGAACGCCATCAGCGAGCGCGACGGCTTCGGCACCTTCGAACCCGCCCTGTTGAAGGACACCTGGGACTGGACGGCCAAGTCGCAGTCCTACCAGCCCAGCCAGATCGACCCTGAGACGCTGGTGAACCGCTCCTTCATCCCGCGCACCGGAGGCTAGAACGTGACGGAACATGAGCGCTTCATGGCCATCGCGGTGGAGGAGGCGCTGGCCGGCAAGGCGATGGGCGAGCAGCCGTTCGGCGCCGTCGTGGCGCGCGATGGCGAAGTTGTCTGCCGCACCCGCAGCCTGAAGGTCGCCACCTGCGACGCCACCGCGCATGCCGAGACCCTGGCGATCAAGGCGGCGACGCAGGCGCTGCGGACCCGCACGCTGACCGGCTGCGTGTTCTACTGCACGTGCGAGCCGTGCCCGATGTGCCTGGGCGCCATCCTGAACGGCGGCATCGACCACCTGGTGATGGGTGCCCGCAACCGCGACGTGCGGCCACTCGCCAAGCTGGCCTTCAACTTCGGCGACTACTCGGTCGAGCGTTTCGCCGAGATGGTGGGATGGAAGCTGACCGTGGTCGAGGGAGTCCTCGGCGACACCTGCGTCGACCTCTATCGCACCGCCGGCGTCGAGCTGACCCGCTGACGCGTGGGGGCGTCATCCGAGACGTCCTTCAGCGCTACGCCCGACAGGCCGCGTGCGCGCATCTGCTCCAGCATCCAGGCAAGCTTCACGGCGGCCTCTGCCGGGACCAAACCCGCGGGGCGGATGTTGGAGAGGCAGTTGCGGTCGGCATCCGTCGTCGCCGGGCCGGGGCGCCAGGTGACGTAGGCGCCAAGGCTGTCGGGCGCGGACAGGCCCGGGCGCTCGCCGATCAGCACGATCACGGCGCCAGCCGCCATCGCCGACGCCACCGCATCGCCCAGCGCCACCCGGGCCTGCCGCGCGATCACCACCGGCGACACGCGCCAGCCGGCCAGCAGCGGCAACAGGGCGTTCAACAGGGACGGCGCATGGTCCTGCACGGCGCGCGCTGACAGGCCATCCGCCAGCACCAGCGCTACGTCATACGGACCCGGCGGCAAGCTCGCGTCGTCGGCCAGCCGGCGGCCGAGATCGGGGCGGAGCAGGAAGCCGCGGCGGTCGGGCGCGGCGCTGTTGACCGTGACCGAAGCGCACTCCAGCGCCGCCGCCAGCGCCGGGACGTCGAGCGCCAGCGCCACGGCGTCACGCGCCTGGGCGTGGGCCAGCCGCAACGCCAGCATCGGCGCCGTGCCCAGCGAAGCGCCAGTCCGCGCCAGGCCGATGCGGGCCGCCGTCAGCCCACGCAGCCGCAGCCACGGATCGGACACCAGGTCCGTCATGGCAGCAGCGCCTGCATGCGGCCAGGCAGTCCCTCGGGGCGGACGCGGCCATGGTCGTCGAGCAGGCCCTGGCGCTGCAGCCACGCCTCGAACTCCGGCGCGGGGCGGCGGCCCAGCAGCTCGCGCATCGCCAGCGCGTCGTGGAACGAGGTGCTCTGGTAGCCCAGCATGATGTCGTCGGCGCCGGGCACGCCCATCACGAAGGTGACCCCTGCCGCCGTCAGCAGCGCCAGCAAGGCGTCGGTGTCGTCGCCGTCCGCCTCGGCGTGGTTGGTGTAGCAGACGTCGCAGCCCATCGGCAGGCCGAGCAGCTTGCCGCAGAAATGGTCCTCCAGCCCCGCCCGCATGATCTGCTTGCCATCGTACAGGTATTCGGGGCCGATGAAGCCGACCACCGTGTTGACCAGCAGCGGCTTGAAGTGGCGCGCGACGGCATAGGCCCGCGCCTCCAGGGTCTGCTGGTCGACGCCGTGATGGGCGCCTGCCGACAGCGCGCTGCCCTGGCCGGTCTCGAAATACATCACGTTGTTGCCGACGGTGCCGCGGTTCAGGGCCAAGGCCGCCTCCCGCGCCTCGGCCAGCAGGGCGAGGTCGATGCCAAACGAGCGGTTGGTCCCTTCCGTGCCGCCGATCGACTGGAACACCAGGTCCACGGGCGAGCCGCGGCGCACCAGGTCGAGCGTGGTGGTGACGTGGGCCAGCACGCAGGTCTGGGTGGGAATGTCGAGCTTCACCCGCGCCTCCTCCAGCAGGCACAGCAGGGCGTGGGTGCGGTCTGGGCTGTCGGTGGCCGGGTTGACGCCGATCACGGCGTCGCCGGCGCCGAGCAGCAGCCCGTCCAGCACGGCGGCGGCGATGCCGGCCGGGTCGTCGGTGGGATGGTTGGGCTGCAACCGCACGGATAGGCGCCCGGGCAGGCCGATGGTGTTGCGGAAGCGCGTGGCGACGCGGCACTTGGCGGCGACCACCATCAGGTCCTGCAGGCGGCACAGCTTGCTGACGGCGGCGGCCATCTCCGGCGTCAGGCCCGGCACCACCGCCGCCAGCGCGTCCGAGGTCGCTGCGTCGGACAGCAGCCAGTCGCGCAGGCCGCCGACGGTGAGGTGCGACACGGCGGCGAACGCGGCGGCGTCGTGGGTGTCGATGATCAGGCGGGTGACGGAGTCGCTTTCGTAAGGCACCACAGCCTGGTCGAGGAATGTACGCAGCGGTAGGTCGGCAAGGGCGTACTGCGCTGCCACCCGCTCGGCTGCCGTCGCCGCCGCCACGCCGGCCAGCACGTCGCCGCTGCGCAACGGGGTCGCCCGCGCCATGAGGGCGCGCAGGTCTGGGAAGCTGTACCGGGTGCCGGCCACCGCCATCGCGAACATGGCGGCAGCTTAGCCTCATCGCGCGCCGGGCTTCCAGCTTTGCTGCTCCTCCTCCCCTTGCGGGAGGAGGCCGGGAGGAGGGGTGGCCACGTCCAACCACCCTGCGCGCGGCCATCCCTCCCCTGGCCCCTCCCGCAAGGGGAGGGGGACAGGCTGGCCGGTTCAGTCCACCCGCTCGAACAGCAGCACCGACCGCCCGGTCACCATGTACTGCGTGCCGACGGCGAACTCCTCCACGTGCTTCGGCGCGCTGGTGTCGAACACCAGCCGCCAGGTGGCGCCGCCCGCGATCTCCGGCAGCACGAAGCCGACGCCGGCGTAATGCGCGTTCAGCACCAGCAGCATGCTGGCGTCCGCCGACGCCCGGCGGATGCCCGTCGCGCGGGCGCGGCCGTCCAGCAACATGCCGAAGCAGCGCATGAGGGTGTTCTGCCAGTCGGCCTCGCGCATTTCGTGCCCGCTCGGGTTGATCCAGGTCACGTCCTTGACGCCGGACTCCGCGTCGATCCGCCCGGTCAGGTAGCGGCCGCGGCGCAGGATCGGGTAGCGGTGGCGCAGCGCGGTCAGGTCCTGCACGAAGCGGATCAGATCCTGCCCCGCCTCGTCGATGCCCCAGTCGAGCCAGGAGATCTCGTTGTCCTGGCAGTATGGGTTGTTGTTGCCCGCCTGGGTGCGGCCGAACTCGTCGCCGGCCAGCAGCATCGGCGTGCCCTGGCTGAGCATCAGCGTCGCCAGCAGGTTGCGGATCTGGCGCGCGCGCAGGGCGTTGATCGCCGGGTCGCCGGTCGGCCCCTCGACGCCGCAGTTCCAGCTCCGGTTGTTGGAGGAGCCGTCCTTGTTCGCCTCGCCGTTCGCCTCGTTGTGCTTGTCGTTGTAGGTGACGCTGTCGTTCAGGGTGAAGCCGTCATGCGCGGTGACGAAGTTCACGCTGGCCCAGGGCCGCCGGTCGCGGCGGTTGAACTCGTTGGCCGAGCCGCTGAGCCGCGCCGC
>CAXSFF010000023.1:0-11618 GCA_964236035.1 uncultured Acetobacteraceae bacterium | reverse complement strand
CAGCAACTGGAAGAACTCGCTAGTCGCCAGATGCGGCGGGATCTGGCTCTGGCGCACGAAGGCGTCGAGCACGATCCAGTCCCATTGCGCCGTGTTGCGGCGCAGGAAGCGGCGGCCGTCGGCGATCTCGACGCGGTTGGTGGCTGACTCGCTGAAGCCCGTGAACTCGCGCGCGGTGGCGACGATCATCGAGTCGACCTCGACCGTGGTCAGCCGGCTGGCGGGGAAGGCCAGGTTGAACAGCCGGTTGAACGCCCCCGCCCCGAGGCCGATGCTCAGCGCCGCCGTCGGCGCCGGCTGCAGCAGCGCCGGCAGGAACAAATAGCGCGTGTAGGGCACCACCTGGCGCTCCGGCCGTTGCAGGTCGATCGCCGACACGGTGCCGCCGTTCTCCACCCGGCGGAACGATACGATGGGCGGGTCGCGCCTCACGATGATGAAGTTGTAGGCCGACTCGCGGGTGATCTCCTCCGCCTGCGCGCGCTCCGTAAACGCCATGGAGGCGCAGGCCGCGGACAGGAGCATCGCGCGGCGGCTGATCCGAGGCCTGGCGTCCACTGCCGTCACTTCGTGCCGAGGATGTCGTCGGCCATCGCCCGCCGGTCGCGTGGCCGCCAGGCACCGATGTCGACGCTGTGGAAGAAGCTGTCGAGGTGGGCGTTGAACGCCGCCGGTTCTTCGAGGTTGAGCGCGTGCCCGGTGTCCGGCATCACCACCAGGGAGGCGTTGACGATGGTGCGCTTCATCAGCAGCGCCGGCTCCAGGCACGGCCAATCCTCGTCGCCCGTCATCACCAGGGTCGGCGTGGCGATCGCCGCCATCTGGTCCACCAGGTCGAACAGCGACGGCCGCCACGCCTGCACGCCGCGCATGGCGCGGGCGGCGCCTTCCGTGGAGTGCTCGGCCAACTGGTCGGCGAACTCCTGCCAGCCGCGCGGGTCCTTGTTCTGGTACTGCACCCGGGTCGGGCCGAGCGCATAGGCCAGCGCCGCCTTGTTCATGCCGAGCGCCTCGAACCGCGCGGCGGAGGCCTCGGCCTCGGCGGCGAACTGCGCCCGCTGGAATGGCTCGGCACCGTAGCCGCAGCCGCCGATCACCAGGGAGCGGGCGCGGCCCGGGTGGGCGAGGCCGAAATGCAGCGCCGCGAACCCGCCCATGGAGACGCCGACGATGTGGGCGCGGTCGATGCCCAGGCCGTCCAGCATGGCGCGGATGTCCTCGCAGGCGCGGGCCTGCGAATAGGCGCCGGCTTCGGGCACGCTAGAGGGCGGGAAGCCGCGCGCGTTGTAGGCGATGCAGCGGTAGCGGCGGGCAAAATGCCGGATTTGCGGCTCGTAGGAGTGGTGGTCACCGGCGAACTCATGGACGAACACGATCGGCAGGCCAGCGCCGGCCTCCACGTAGAACAGCTCCACTCCGTCATCGGTGGTGAGCGTCGGCATGCGGCCTCCGGTTCGGTGCGCCCAAGGTCCGCGTCTTTGCCAGGCTGCGCAAGGGCGCTGCCGTGGCGACGCGGCAGCGCTGGTCAGATCACGCCATCCGCCCGCAACCCGGCGATGGCCGCCGGGTCGTAGCCGAGTTCGGCCAGGATGGCGTCGTTGTGCTCGCCCAGCTCGGCGGTCGCAGTCGCCACCTTGGCGGGTGTGCGGCTGAGCTTGATCGGCTGGCCGACGATGGAGATGCGGCCCAGCGCCGGGTGCTCGACCGCCTGCGCCATCTTCAAGTGCCGGACCTGCTCGTCGGCAAACACCTGGTCCATGGCGTAGATGGGTCCGCACGGCACCTCCGCCGCGTTCAGCCGCTCGACCCAGGCGGCCGAGGTGTCCGTGCGGGTGATCGCATCGATGCGGGCGCCAAGCGCGTCGCGGTTGCTGGAGCGCGCCGCGTCGGTGGCAAAATCCGGGTGCTGCCGCAGCTCGGGGACGTGCAGCACCGCGCACAGCCGGCCGAAGATCCTGTTGCCGGACGCCGCGATGTTGATGAAGCCGTCCGCCGTCGCGAACACGCCGGTCGGGATGCTGGTCGGGTGGTTGTTGCCCGCCTGGCCCGGCACGTCCTGCTGCATCAGCCAGCGCGCCGCCTGGAAATCCATCATCGAGATCATCGAGGCCAGCAGGTTGACCTGCACCCACTGCCCCTCGCCGGAGCTTTCCCGCTCCAGCAGCGCGATCATGATGCCCTGCGCCGCGAACTGCCCGGCGGCGAGGTCGGCGATCGGGATGCCGGCGCGCATCGGCCCCTCGCCGGGCGCGCCCGTGACCGACATCAGCCCGCCCAGCCCCTGTGCGACCTGGTCGAACCCGGGGCGCATGCGGTACGGGCCGTCCTCGCCGAAGCCGGAGATGCTGGCGTAGACCAGGCGCGGGTTGACCGCCCGCATCGCCGCATAGCCGATGCCGAGACGGTCCTTCACGTCGGGGCGGAAGTTCTCCACCAGCACGTCGGCGCGCGCGGCCAGCTGCTTCAGGATGTCCACCCCGGCCGCCGCCTTCAGGTCGAGCGTGAGGCAGCGCTTGTTGCGGTGCAGGTTCTGGAAGTCCGGCCCATGCCGTGCGCCGCCCATGCCGCCGTCGCCGACGCCGGGCGCCTCCACCTTGATCACCGCCGCGCCATGGTCGGCGAACTGCCGCACGCAGGCGGGGCCGGCGCGCACGCGGCTGAGATCGAGGATGCTGAACCGGGAGAGCGCGCCGTCCGTCGCCATGGTCATCAGGGTCCTGTCATGCCGAGGGCGACTGTGGGCAAGGCATCAAGTGCGCGCAACCCGGGGGTGGCCGCTGCAAGGCGACGACGCTATCGTGCCACCGAATGAAGGAACCGCTGATGCCGGATGCCCGCATCGACTACGGCGCCGAGGGCGGCGTCGCCCGCATCGTGCTGCACCAGCCCGCCAAGTTCAACGCGATGAGCTTCGAGATGTGGCGGCAGCTGCCCGACGCCGTCGCCCGCGCCATCGCCGACCCGGCGGTGCGCGTGATCACCGTCGAGGGCGCCGGCGAGCGGGCGTTCTGCGCCGGCGCCGACATCTCGCAGTTCGGCGAGCTGCGCTCCGGCCCAGACGCGGTGGCGGCGTACGACCACGCGGTCGACGCCGGCTCGCGCGCGCTGTCGGAGGCGGCCAAGCCCACCGTCGCGATCATCCGCGGCATCTGCTTCGGCGGCGGCATGGCGCTGGCGATGAGCTGCGACCTGCGGATCGCCGCCGCCGGGTCACGCTTTCGCATCCCGGCCGGCCGGCTCGGCCTGGGCTATGGCTACGACGCCGTCATGCATCTGGTCCGCCGTCTCGGCCCGGGCACGGTGGCGGAGATCCTGTTCACCGCGCGCATCCTGTCGGCGCAGGAGGCGCTTGCCTGCGGCGTGCTGCAACAGCTTTTCCCCGCGGAAAGCTTCGCCGCGGAGGCTGCCGCCTATGTCGGCATGATCGCCGAGAACGCGCCGATGACGCTGGCCGCCGTGAAGCGCACGCTGCTGGATTGGGACCGCCCGGCCGCCGAGCAGGACCCGGCGGCGGTGGCGGCGATGGTGACGGCGTGCTTCGAGTCCGCGGACTACCGGGAAGGCCAGGCCGCGTTCAAGGCGAGACGGCCGCCGGTATTCACCGGGCGTTAAGCCACCCGGCATCATAATTGCCTCCAACCGGGCTGGGGACAGACAGGGCACTCGATTGCACATTTCCGAAGCCGACGCGGTGCGCCCGGCGTTGGCTGCCCGGGGCGCTGGCTGGTCGCGGTCGTCCTGCTGCTGATCGTCGTTTCCGGTTTCTTCGATCGCATCAGCATCGCCTTGCTGTTCACCAACACAGACCTCCAATCCATCATGGGCATCGGCTTCGATCCCGAACGGCTCGGCCTGCTGATGACGGCGTTCCTGTTCGCCTACGGGGTCTCGGCGCTGGTGCTGAGCTTCGCCGGCGATACCTGGGGGCCGCGCAAGTGCCTGCTGGTCAGCGCGGCGGCGTGGGGCGGCCTGATGGGTAGCGCCGGGTCCTACGCGAGCATGATCGGCGCCCGCATCGCGCTGGGGGCCTTCGAGGGCCGCAGTTCTCGCTGTTCAACAAGCTCGTCGCGCGCTGGTTCCCGCCCGGCGAGCGCGCCCGCGCCAACACCACCTAGCTGGTCGGCAGCCCGCTTGGCTCGGCGATCGGCTTCCCGCTGACGCTGGCCCTGGTCGGCTGGTACGGCTGGCGCGCATCGTTCTACGTGTTCGGCGCCATCAACCTTCTGCTGATCCTGCCGCTGGTCTATTTCATCGTGTTCGACCGTCCCGCGTTGCGCGACGACACGCTGTTCCCGTACCGCCTGCAATGCGAGCAGCACAAGCTGGTGCGCATGCTGCTGGCGGTGCTGACGGCATACCCAGGCGTGACGGTGCGCAACGGGGTGGAGGTGACGGCCGTGCGGCAGGACGCGGATGGCGTCACCGTTGCCGTGGCGGGTGACGCCGAGCCGATCCGGGCGGCGTACGTCATCGGCGCGGACGGCGGCCGCAGCGTGGTGCGCAAATCGCAGGACATCCGCTGCGACGAGCGGTTCCAGGTGATCACCACGGATTTCGACTTCAGCGGAGCCGGCATCGCCTACACCAACTACGTCTTCGACCCCGACGAGTGGGCGGCGTTGTTCAAGGTGCCCGGCGCCGGCGAGCCCGGCTTCTGGCGCGTCGTGTTCTCCGTGTCCGGCGCCGAGACCGAGGCGGTGTTGCTGGACCCAGAGCAGGCGCAGGCCCGGCTAGGCGGTTTCCTGCCGCAGCGGACGCCGTACGCGATCCTGCACGTCAACCTGTACCAGGTGCATCAGCGGGTGGCGGAGCAGTTCCGCAAGGGCCGCGTGCTGCTGGCGGGCGATGCCGTGCACGTCAACAACCCGCTCGGCGGCATGGGCATGAACTTCGGCATCCACGACGCCATCAACTTGGCCGGCAAGCTCGCCGCGGTGCTGCACGGCACGGCGGCGGACGCGCTGCTCGACAGGTATGACCGGCAGCGGCGGCACGTCGCGCGCAATTTCTTGCAGGCGATGACGATCCAGAACAAGAAGACGCTGGAGGAACGCGACCTGGCCCGCCGGGCAGCCAGCCAGGCGGAGTTGCGAGCGGTCGCCGCCGATCCTGTCCGGATGCGGGAGTACTTGCTCCGCACGTCCATGATCGAGAGCGTGCAGGCCGCCGCGGCGATCGCCTGAACCTGAATGGCTCGTTGGGAAGGACAGACGTTGCGGCCACCCCTCCTCCCGGCCTCCTCCCGCAGGGGGAGGAGGAGCAGTGTCGCGTTATGCTGGTTTTCGGAGTTCTGATTGGATGGATGACGCAGGTTCTAACGTGCATGGTGCGGCGATGACCGCCGCCGCGCCTCGCGTGCTGTTCGTGAACCATACCAGCACGATCTCCGGGGCGGAGTTCGTGGTGCTGGACGTGGTCAAGCCTTGGCGTGGCTCCAGCGCCTTCCTGTTCGAGCAGGGAGCGCTGAACCAGGCGATGCTGGCGCGCGGCCTCAAGGTCATCCAAGCGCGTTGGGGCGGCGGGCTGTCCGGGGTGCGGCGGGACAGCAACCTGCTCCATGCGGTCCCGTTGGCGGGCCGGATGGCCGCGACCTTGGCCGGGCTGGCCCGTGCGGCGCGGCGGCATGACGTGGTGTACGCCAGCTCGCAGAAGGCGTTCGTGCTGGCGGCGCTTGCCACGCAGGTCGCGCGCAAGCCGTTGATCTGGCACCTGCACGACATCATCGACGGTACCCATTTCGGCGCGGCGCAGCGGCGCCTGCAAATTATGTTGGCCAATCGCTGCGCGCACCGGGTCATCGTGCCGTCCGAAGCGGCGGCCCGTGCCTTCATCGCCTCTGGCGGCCGTCCCGCGTTGGTGCAGGTGGTGCCCAACGGCCTCGACCTTGCGCGTGACCCGGCGGCGTCCGCGGAAATCCGCAGCCAGGCCGGGCTGCCGGCCGGCAAGCTGTACGGCGTGTTCAGCCGGCTGGCCCCCTGGAAAGGCCAGCATATCGCGATCGAGGCGCTCACGCGGCTGCCGGACGCCGGGTGCGTGCTGGTCGGCAGCGCGTTGTTCAACGAGGGTGCCTACGAAGCGCGGCTGCATGCCTTGGCGGCCGAACTGGGCGTGGCCGGCCGGGTGCATTTCCTGGGCCAGCGCAGCGACGTCGGCCGGCTGATGCAGGCGATGGATGTCGTCGTGCATCCCTCCGTGGACGCGGAGCCGTTCGGCCGCACCCTGGTCGAGGCGATGCTGCTGCGCGTGCCCGTGCTGGCGACGGATGCGGGCGCTGCCACGGAAATCCTCGATGGCGGCCAGGCTGGGACGCTGATGCCGCCGGGCGACGCCGCGGCGATGGCGGCGGCGCTCGGTGCCATGCTGGAGCCTGGGGCCGTGGACGAGGCGAAGCTCGACCGTGCCGAGGCGCGGGCGCGAAGCCTGTATGGTGTCGAAACGATGCAGGTGGCGATAAACAGGGAAATCCACCAGGCGGCAGGCGGTTCACGGCCATAGGTTGCCGCATCGCCGCCTGTGCTGCTTGCCCCGAGCCAGGCGACGGGTCCAAGCTGCCGACGACGCATCCACGATCGCTGGGAAGACACGATGGCGCTGCAGACCGTACCTGTGATCGACCTGGAGCCGTACCGCAACGGCGCCGGCAAGATGGACGTCGTCCGCGCCGTGGATCGCGCCTGCCGTGACATCGGCTTCCTGGTCATCGGCGGTCACGGCGTTTCCGCGCCGTTGATCGAGCAGACCCGCGCCGCCGGGCGCGCTTTCTTCGACCTGCCGCTGGCGGAGAAGCAGCGCGTCGCCCGCCCGGCCCCAACGATCGCGCGCGGCTACATCGGCCTGGAGGAAGAGAGCGTCGGCCGCTCGCGCGATCCCGGCGCCACCGCCGGCGACCTCAATGAGAGCCTGATGATCGGCCCCGTCGACGACCCGGGCGCCGACTACGCCGCCAGGGCGGCGCCGCATTTCGCGCCGAACCTGTGGCCCGCCCAGCCCGCCGGCCTGCCTGCGGCGTGGAGCGAGTACTACCGCGAGATGGGCCGGCTGGCGCAGACCTTGATGCGCATCTTCGCCCTGGCGCTAGGGCGGGACGAATACTTCTTCGACCCGCTGGTGGACCGCCACATCAGCCGCCTGCGGGTGCGGAACTATCCAGCGCCCACGACGCCGGCGCTGCCTGGGCAAATCCGCGCGGGGGCGCACAGCGACTACGGCAGCCTCACCATCCTGTGCACGGAGGACCGGCCCGGCGGGCTGCAGGTCCATAACTCCGATGGCCGATGGGTCGACGTGCCGATCCTGCCGGACACCTTTATCGTCAACATCGGCGATCTGATGGCGCGCTGGACGAACGACGAATGGGTCAGCACGCTGCACCGGGTAGTCAACCCGCCGGCGGATGCGGGCGCTGCCAGCCGCCGGCAGAGCCTGGTGTTCTTCCACAACCCGAACTTCGACGCGCCGATCGAGAGCCTTGTGGACGGCGCGGCGAAATACCCGCCCACTACGTCCGGCGGCCATCTGGCGCGGCTGTTCGCCGCCACCCAGAACGCCGCCACGCCCTGACAGGAGCAGAATAGCGATGAGCGACGCCACCAGCCAGGAGACCGCGTTCTTCGAGGCGCGCGGCTTCGGCATGAAGATCGGCTTCGGCCAGCGACCGGCGCTGCTGGTGATCGACATCGTCAAGGCTTTTACCGACCCGGGCCGCATGCTCGGCGCCAACCTCGATGCGCAGATCGAGGCGACCAACGAGTTGCTGGACGTGGCGCACAAGAAGGGCGTCCCCGTGATCTACTCCAGCGTCGCCTACGACGACGCGAACTTCATGGACGCCGGCGTCTGGCGGTTGAAGCAGAAGGGCGTCGCCACGCTGGTCGCTGGGTCGGACGGGCCGGAACTGGACCCGCGGCTGCACTTCCAGAAAGGCGACGCGATGCTGTGGAAGAAGTACGCGTCGTGCTTCTTCGGCACCGACCTGGTCTCGCGCCTGCTCGCCACGGGCGTCGACACGCTGATCATCACGGGATGCACCACCAGCGGCTGCGTGCGGGCGACGGCGGTGGACAGTTGCCAGACGGGGTTCCGGCCGATGGTGGTGCGCGAGGGCGTCGGCGACCGTTCGAAGGCCGCGCACGAGCAGAGCCTGTTCGACCTCAACGCGAAATACGCCGACGTGGTCTCGCTGGCGGAAACGCTCGCCTATCTCTCGGCGCTCGACCGCCGCAACGTGGCATAGGGAGACTGCAACGATGATCATGCCGCATGCGCCGCAACATGGCCGCTTCGACTACTCGCCGATCGCGCACCGCCCGCCGCTGCGCTGGCCCAACGGCGCTCGGGTGGCGCTGTGGGTGATCCCGAACATCGAGCACTTCCTGATTGACCGCGTTTCCACCTCGATCAGCGATGTCACCACGGGGTTCACCCCGGACATCCTGAACTACGGCTGGCGCGACTACGGCGTCCGGGTCGGCATCTGGCGCATGATGGACATCATGCAGAGGTTCGGCGTGCGGGGCACGGTCGCGCTGAACGCCGACGTCTGCGACTACTACCCGCAGATCATCGAGGCGGGCAACGGCCTCGGCTGGGAGTGGATGGGGCACGGGCGCAACAACTCCGAACTGCTGGGCGGGCTGGACGAGGCGGACGAACGCGCGTTGATCCAGGACGTGGTGGCCCGCATCGCGCGCGGCACGGGGACGCCGCCGCGCGGCTGGCTAGGCCCCGCCCTGACGGAGACGTTCAACACGCCCGATCTGCTGGCGGCGGCGGGAATCGATTACGTCTGCGACTGGACCAACGACGAGCAGCCGTATCCGATGCGGGTGAACAGCGGTTCGCTGTTCTCGATCCCGTATTCCATCGAGATCAACGATATCCCGGCGATCCTCGGCAACAAGCAAAGCGCCGAGTCGTTCGGCCGCATGATCCGCGACCAGTTCGACGTGCTGTACGAGGACGGCGCCATCAGCGGCCGGGTGATGTCGATCTGCCTGCACCCGTTCCTGATCGGGCACCCGTACCGTAGCAAGTACCTGGCCGAAGCCTTGGCCCACATCACCTCGCGCCAGGAGGTGTGGCTGGCGACGGGGGCGGAGATCATCGATGCCTACAAGGCTGCGGCGCTCACCGGGTGAACCCGGCGGAGCAGGCCCTGGCGGAGCAGGCGCGGGCGGAACTGGCGCTGCTGGCCTATCCCGACCGTCCTTGGGTCAGGTCCGTGACGGTCGCCGGCCAGCTTTGCCTGGACGTGCTGGTGGTCGGCGGCGGACAGTCGGGGCTGGCCATTGCGCACGGCTTGCGCCGCAACGGCGTCGTCAACGTGGCCGTGCTGGATGCGGCGCCGGCCGGGCAGGAGGGCGTGTGGGAGAGCTTCGCCCGCATGCCGGAACTGCGCACGCCAAAGCATCAGAACGGCATCGAGTTCGGCCAGCCCAGCCTCTCGGTGCAGCGATGGTACGTGGCCCGCCACGGTGCGGAAGCCTGGCAGCGCATCACCCGCATCCCGCGGCGCGACTGGATGGCGTACCTGCGCTGGTATCGCGCCGTGCTGGAGCTGAATGTCGAGAACGGGGTCGCCGTCACCGGCATCCAGCCCGGACCTCATGAAGGCGTGCTGGCGGTCGAGACGACCCACGGCCTGCGGCTGGCCCGTTCGGTGGTGGTATGCACGGGGTTCGAGGGCGGCGGCGCCTGGCGGGTGCCGCCGGCCATCGCCGCGCTGCCGCCGGAGCGCCATGACCATGCCTGCACGCCGATCGATTTCGACCGGCTGCGCGGCAAGCGGGTCGGCATCCTGGGACATGGCGCGTCGGCCTTCGACGCTGCCGTGGTGGCGCTCGATCATGGCGCCGGGTCGGTGGATTTGTGTTTCCGCCGCGCGGCGCTGCCGGTGGTCAACCCGCACCGTCATCTGGAGACGGCGGGGATGATGGCGAACTGGCCCGCCCTGAGCGACACGGTTCGTTGGAACATCGCCCGCCACATGCGCGCGGTCGATCAGCCGCCCGCCCTCGCCAGCTTCCAGGCGGCGGTCGCCCATGCCGGGTTCCGGATGCACGCGGGCAGTCCGTGGCAGGAAGTTGCGTTGGACGGCGCCGACATCCGGGTGGCGACGCCGCACGCGGTGTTCCGCTTCGACCACTTGATCGCCGCCACCGGTTATGCGCTCGACCTCGCCGCCCGGCCGGAACTGGGCCATCTGGCGCCCAAGGTGGCGTTGTGGCGCGACCGTTATCTTCCCACGCCGGAACAAGCGAGTAATGATCTTGGCGCGTTCCCGTATCTCGGCGCGGGCTATCAGTTCCTTCCGCGCGACCCGGCGGATGACTGGGTCAGCCGGGTGCACGCATTCAACTTCGCGGCCTATGTCAGCATGGGGCCGCACTCGACCTCGATCAGCGGCCACAAGCACGCGCTGCCGCGGCTGCTGCGCAGCCTGGTGCGCCGCCTGCTGCTGGAGCAGGAGGACGCCATCGTCGACGCGCTGCGTGGTTATGACGAGGTCGACCTGGTGGTCTGTTAGGCTCAGCCTGATGATGGCGGCATCGAGGCATGACTTATGAAATCCGTCATCGCGAGCCGGCTTCGGCGTGGCGATCCAGAGGCCGCGCGTCATGGTTTCGTCGCGTTGCCCTGGGTTGCCGCGTCGCCAAGCGGCTCCTCGCAATGACGACTGGCTTGGAGAGGTTCGGTTGCGATGACCCGAAAGTGCGTTCCAGCACTGGAAACGTCGGTTTGCTGCTGGAAGACGGATGCATGGGCTTATGCATGTGAAAGCTGTTCTGGATCTGCTGAAGCGGCAGCCTGATGGTGACGTCCGCCAAACGTAGGTTTCTATAATTCGACTGTCAAAGATCGATGGATTGTGGACGAAGCAGCCTGCATGCATACTCGATTGATGCTCACTCAGTCTGATCCAGATCGTATGCAAAGGAACGTAGCATCCCTGATTGCTGCACGCCGTGAGAACCCTCGCATTGATGTTGCAGACGAGCTGTTCAAACAGAAGGTAAGTTGGCCCGAACTGATGAAATCTCTTCGTCAAGTGCAAGACATCAACCTGCCGGAAGCGCAGCGTGTGGCATTGTCACATGACGGCTGGAGGCGTTGGTGCGAACTCCAAATCAATTCAGATCCAAAGTGCAGGAAAGAGGCTCTGCACCACATGCGGCACTTTGGAAGCGACGCGCTTGTGGAAAGCGAAGGGGGTCGATTCAGGGTCCGCTGAAAGGTGGTCCGTCGATGAACGACTGCCGAACAGTCTGAGTTGAACTTCTGGTTCCGCTGCTATTGAGCCCCTTTAGCTGGCCTCTAGGCTTCCTCAGCCGCCCAACTCGAACTCCATCCCCCAGGCCGCGGCAAGGTCGCAGCTTTGATGGTCGGCGACGTTGGTATCCGCGAGTTCGAGGTTGTAGAACAGGGCCGAGGCCGCCGCGAAATACGGCCCGGCGTGCCAGGTTCCCTTGTCAAGCTTGACGATGCGGTCGCCAGGTACCAGGAACGCCGCGAGCGTCTCCCGGTCCGGCGCATCATCGGGGCCAGGCGCCGCGACGCCGAGCATCCATGGCGTGCCGAACATCGAACCCAGGCATTGCGTGACCAGGCGGTGCCGGGTG
>CAXSFF010000022.1:0-11635 GCA_964236035.1 uncultured Acetobacteraceae bacterium | reverse complement strand
GTCGCCGATCTTGTCCCAAGCGTTGGCGATGAGGAGGTTGTAGATGCGCCGGTCGTTAAGCGTGAGCGCCATGTCCAATACGTCGATAAGTTCGCCGGGCTTGATCATCGAGCCGGGAGCCGGGCGTTGGTCGATGGTTCGGACGGCGACAGCGGACATGGCAAGACGTTCCATTAGATCCCAAAGACGCTAGCCTAAGAGTTACCACACCCCAAACCTAATAGTTGGCGGGCCGAAGCTTATTGATTTGCATGGAGTTCCCAGCCACCCACCCCAAACCTAAGAGTTACAAGCAGGTTTTCGTTCGGTGGCCACCCTATCCCTAAGTTTTGTCCACCCCATCCCTAATCGAAGGCCACCCCATCCCTAGTCTGAACCGACCCAAATCCTAATAGATGGAACGAATATCAGTTTGATTTCAACTGCTTACAGCTTACGAACATAGAACAAAAAGAACTTAGAGAATCTACGTTGTGGAAAACTTTGCCTGTGGATAACATTGAGGGCCACGCTCTACACGCTGCACAAACAGGCAACTTACTCTTCCCGGTGCAGCAGATCGTTGCCGGTGACAGGCCGCAGGTTCAGCTCGGAAGGGGCCTTGATCAGCAGCTCGGAAGTGGTGGTGACGCCTTGCACGGTGGTGCAGGCGGTCCAGACGCGGAGTCGATAGATGCCGGGCTGCAACTCGGCTCCGAGGACGAGTGAGCCGGATGCGTCGTGACTGCCAGGCTGGCTGACAAGGACGGAGCGCTGGTCGAGGCTGCGGCCTTCCAGCCAGGCCTGCAGGAAGCAGGTTGGGGCAATAAACGTCAGACCTGCGAAGTGGGCCGTCAGATCGGTGCCAATCTGGTAGCGCCCTGCTTCCTTCGCTTGCAGCCAGCCCTGGATTTCCGCCCCGACCGGACCGGCGTAGCGCACGCCCCGCGCCCGAATGTCCGTCAACGCGATCGGGCCGCCCGTGTAGGTAAAGCCACCGACGCTATCGGACGGGACATCCGACAAGCTGTTCGCGTCCTTCGGTGCCGCGTGGGCGATAGCCAGCGCTCCCGGCTTGTAGGCCTGTGCAGACGCCGCAGGAGCTTGGTTCGAGGCTGGGGAGGGGGTTGCTCCCCCAGACAGTGTTGCCTGGCCCTGAGCAGCCCCCGAGGGCTGCGGACGGGGCTGATCGAGGCGGTGCAACACCTCGTCCAGCTTGCCTTCGATCCGGTCGAGCTGGCTTGGAACGGCTGCGACAGGCGCGGTTGGCGCCCCTGGCGCAGAGAGCTGCGGTTGAGCAATCGCAGCTAGGGGCAGAGCAAGCAAAGCGGCTGACAAGAGCAGAGTCACGCGGATCATGGATGCTTTCCAGAGTTGACGGTGCCGAAGCGGTCGCCGTTCGGCGCGGGCACGACCGTGACATCACCCAGGGGATGACCGGGCGCGATCTTCTGCACTTCGGCGGGTGGCGCCGGGATCTGTGTCGCAGGTGCTGCGCCCCGCACGACGGGGAGCGGGATGGCCGGTATCCCGGCTGGGAGCGTGCTCAGCGGCGGTAACTGCCTGTCCTGGTGCGATGCCCCCGGCCGAACCAGGAGGATAGCCAGCGTGACGCCAGCGCCGATCACGGCGCCCCGGAACACCCGGTCCTGCCGCCATGTATCGGGGACGGCCTCTGCCAGGTGCTGGAGGATGTTCCTTACAGCGGCCAAGTTGGTCACGCCGCGGCTCCTACGGCTGCCGCGGCGTCGATGTCGACCGCCTCGATCGTCACCAGGTCGTCGGCGGTCCGGTCCGCGCGTTGCATCACCCGGCCAGCCTGCGCTTCCCGGGTGCGCTCCCACAAAGTGCGCATGTCGCGACCATTGCCGAAGGTCTCCGCCCGGGCACGCAGCATGGTGCCGCAAGCTTCCGTCAGGGCGTCTTGTGCTCCCAGCGCCAAGTGGAACCCGGCGTCGGCGACCAGACCGCGGTAGATGGCCGCCAGCTCGGGGGCGGTGTAGTCGGCGAAGTCGATGGTGCGGGTGAAGCGTGAGCGCAGGCCGGGGTTGCTGTCCAGGAAGCGGCGCATCTCGCCGGTGTAGCCGGCGACCACGACGCAAAGCCTGCCGCGGTGGTCCTCCATCAGCTTGAGCAGGGTGTCGATCGCCTCCCGGCCGAAATCGTTGTTGCTGCCGCCCTGCCCGGTGCTGGCGAGGCTGTAGGCCTCGTCGATGAACAGCACGCCGTCCAGAGCCGTCTGCACCGTCTCACGCACCCGGATGGCGGTATGTCCAATGTAGCCGGCGACCAGGGTGGAGCGGTCCGCCTCGATCAGGTGGCCGCGCCTGAGATAGCCGAGCCCGTGCAGAATCTCGCCCATCAGCCGGGCGACCGTGGTCTTGCCGGTGCCGGGGTTGCCGAGGAACACGCAGTGCAAGGCGGGCGGCTCGGCCTTGTGGCCGTGGCGGGCACGCTCCTTCTCGATCGCCAGCACGTCGATCAGCTTGTTGATCTCCGCCTTGACCGAGGCGAGCCCGACCATGCCGTCCAGCTCGGCCAGGGCATGATCCAGCGAACGCGACTTGCGCGAGACGGGGGCCACAGCCGGAGCAGGGGAGTCGTCGTCCCTGTCCTGACGACGGGGCGGCGGGGGAGGCCGGCTGGCGCCGGGCCTGCGCTGTCCTGGCACGGCCATGGCGGTGCGCCACAGGCGCCAGCCGGCCACCGCGGCGCAGATCAGGAACAGGGTGCCAGCAAAGTCGTTGAGCAGCGCCCAGGCGGTGTAGGCGGCTACCAGAGCGCCTATGACGCGGAATAGAGACCACTGCATGATCAGTCCGCCGCGTCCCGGTCGTCTTGATCGTCGCGGTGGAAGCGGTTGGCCCCGACCAGGCCTGACCACTCGGGGCGACGGAACCAGACGGCGCGGCCGCAACGCAGCGGCTTGCTGCCGCGCACCAGGATGAACGCTTCGTCGGTGCGGGTGTCCTGGGTCAGCTCGTCCGGCTTGATCAGGGCGCGCTTGATCTCCGAACGATTCTCCGAGCGGCCGGAGCTGCTGGAGGCGATGCCGGAGCGGGCCTGGCTGCCTTCGGTGTCGCCCCGGCTGGTGGCGACGACGCCATACTCGCCGCACATGGCGGACAGCTCCTTGGCAGTGTCGGGGTCCTGGACGGCAGCGAACAGGCGCCAGGAGGTGCTGTCGTACCAGGCCTGCTTGCCCTCACGGCCCCACTGCGCCACGAGCTGGCCGAGCGACTGGTAGAGCAGCAGCAGGGTGATGCCGTATTTGCGGCCGGCGTCGCGGGCCTGTTCCAGCACCTGCATGTAGCCGAGCCGGGCCACCTCATCGAGCAGGAACAGTACGCGGCCCTGGACGCGGCCGTCCGCCTGATAGGCGGCGTTGAGCAGGGCGCCGACCAACACCCGGCCCACGGCCGGAGTGGTCTGCAGCACGGTGAGCGGGATCTGCAGGAAGGCGGTTGTCTTGCCGAGCACCAGGTCGGAGGTGCGCATGGCCGGCAGGGAGCCCTCGGCGCCGCCGGAGACCAAGTCGGCATAGGCGGCGGTGGACAGCCAGCGGGCGTCGCGGTTGGCGTTGGCGTAGATGCCGGAGAAGGTTTCTGCCACTGCGCCCTTGAGGGTGCCGGCGAGGTCGCGCGCCATAGCGGAGGCGGACTGGTCGTGGATGCGGCCGAGCAGCTCGCGCATCTTGTCCTCGGGCGTGACCAACTGGCGCTGCAGGGTGCGCAGGGTCTTGCGCTCCGGCGCGATGGTCGGGTCCCAGAGCATGTCGGCGAGCAAGCAGGCGACCAGGTCCTGGCCGCTGCCCTTGAAGAACTCGCCGCTGCTCGACGTGCCCGGGCGGGTCTCACCGGTGATCCAGCCGACGACGGCAGCGACGTGGCTTTCGGCGAGCGGGGAGGCGATGTCGATCCAGTCCAGCACATTGACGCCGGATGCCTTGGCGGTGGCGGGGTCCAAGGTGACGACATTGTGGGACATGGCTTGGCGGCGGTGCTCGGCCACCATGGGGCCGATCTCCTGCGAGGGATCGAGCACGACGACGGAGCCGGTCCAGGTGAGCAGGGTGGGGATGCCGACCGAAGTGGTCTTGAGGCCGCCGGAGCCGGCCAGGACGAGGGCGTGGGTGGGTCCGGTGCGGCAGGGATCGACGAGCAGCGGGGCGGTGCCGCCGCGGCCCCAGGTGGCGCGGCCGGCAGGGTCAAAGGCCATGCGGGCGCCGCGGTCCTCGTCGACGCGATAGGCCTCGCCGACGACGATGCCGCCATGGGTCGGATCCGGGCCGGGGAACAGCTTCTGAGCGTCGCGCATGGACAGCCAAGCGGCGTGGCCGAAGTTGTCGGAGCGGGCACGGAGCAGGAGCGGTGCCCCGCGGCTGCCGACCGGGAAGGGCCGGCTTAGCCCGGTGATCGCGGAGACCACCACACCCAGACCGAACACGCCGGCCACAACGAAGGAGGCGTTGGCGTCGTGGAGCACGTTATTGATGGCGTAGCCCTGGCGGAGCAGCGCGGCCAGGCGCAGTGCCTCGGGGCGTACGGTCAAGGCCGTGGCGATGGCCATGCCAACGATGCCGGAGACCCCCATGAGCCGGCCGAACAGGCGGGCGCGATAGGCCATTACGGCGAGGAACGTCAGCAAAGCCGGGCCGAGCAAGCCGGCCACGGGCCAGGCCCGCCAGAGCAGGTACTGGTTCCAGTTCATCTGCTGGGCGGTGAGATTGCCGATGTGGGCGGAGCCGAGCAGCACGGTGTCGCGGTAGAAGGTGTCGGTGAAGGACCAGGCGAACCAGAACAGCCAAAGTGGCCAGAGCTGGACGGCGATGCGCAACGCGACCCGGAGCAGGTCGTAGCCGGCGCGTTGGATCACGCCGCGGCCTCGGCCGCCTTTGAAGCAGTCGGACGGCTGGCCGTGTCGCCGACGTGGTGGGCAGCGCCGCCATGGGCCTTGGCGAGGGTGGTGGCTTCATCGAAGCGGGCCAGGCCCTCCCAGTGCTGCATAACGCGGCTGTAGCGGAAGCCGGCCTTGCGCAGCGTGGTGGTGACGTCCTTGGCGAGAGCCACAGTGAAGGTGAGCAGCACGGGCTCCTTGCCCTCATCACGGGCCTTGGCCTCGCGGGCGAAGGTGCGTCCGCCCAGGGCGGCCCACTTCTCGACCTGTGCCTTGTCGGCGACGCCGTCGCGGAGAGAGAGCAGCGCGCCATAGAGGGCGTTGCTGTCGAGATCGAGCAGGCCGACCTTGTCAGCCAGGGCGCCGGCCTCCACTAGGCGGCGGGTACGCTGCTTGCGTCCTGCATCCTTGAGCTTGGCTTCGGTCTCGGCGAGCTTGGCTTTCTGCTGCTCGTGGACGCGCATTCGGTCAGCCAGTGAACGTGCCATGATTTCTCCACCCGACTGTCCAGCGATGATTCAGGACTACCGGCCCGAGCAGCGCATGCCAAGGCACAGCTCTGGTGATTTTGCGGGTGGGATCGCAGCAGCTCACTTCCTGGGTCTCGGGATGTGTGCCCAAAGCTGAACCATCATCACTACGGTTCCAGGATCAAGCTGCAGAGTGAGATGGAAGTAGGAAGTCGTGAGATCGAGGAGGTTCATCGTCGGCTCCATGAGCAAGCCGATTGCCGGCCTGATGGAGCTTTCTTGCCGTCACGACCGGACAGCGGTTGGGTGTTTTTCTATGGGGCAGGACGTACCTGAATGCCGCCGTCACGCAGATACCGACGCCAGTAGGAGTCGTTGCGGACCAAGGCGCCTTCGACAGGCAGACGGGTGCGTGGAGGCGAAGGAGCTGGCATCGTCACCAAAAGCCCTGGAGCCGGGACGACGTAGAGATAGGTTCCAGTCCAGCCATCCGGTACATACCGAAGCCGACCTAAGCCTTTTACCCGGCCTACTGATTTTCGGGTCAACTCGACAGCTCTATCAAATGACACCGGGGCTCTAATGCCGAGCCAAGTTCCTCTCTCGCCAGCAAGAGCGACAGCTTCACCGGCCGCCCGCAGCGCGGACCAGCCGCGGCGATCCTGGAACCAGATCGCTATATCGGTCACGCTGTCCAGAGCGTCTCCGAAATGACGTGCTCGGATACGTCGAAGATGGATAGATGGCCTTGCCGCGTCTGTAAGGCCGTAGACTTGGTGAGCGAGTGCACTGTCCTGCCCGACGAGAGGATCCCATGTCGCATGGAGCAGGTCAGCTGGGGTGACATGGGTTTCCTGCCTCCGCTTACCTTTGACAGCACGGTCATATCGAGCCCGCAGTCGATCCTCATCTTTTAAGCGCGTGAGAGGCTTCCGTGCTTTGAGCTGCAAGGCAGGTTATTTCCGCTTGCCGGGCTTTGCCGCCTTGCGCTGCGCCAGGTCAGAGGCTGCGACCTCCTTTTCTTTCTTGGTGCTGCTCTTGCTGCTCAAGATTTTGCCGGCATCCGAAGCGGCTTTCTTACCAGTCGCCATCGCATTGCTCCCAGGAAACAAAGGAAGTTATTGCGTCCCATAACGTAGCCGATTCGTTCAAGCTTTATCGGAGCTACCACAAAAACCCGCGACAGCGGGTTCTGCCTGAAGGGAGCGTTAGCGAGCGGAGTGGTGCAGACGCAATATGCGTTGCAAGAGCAACGCGGCTTGCGCAGGGCAGGAAGGGCGGCCAGAGTGCCCGCGTGGCCATCGCATTCGCCCGTGCCCGCTACCTGTCCCGCACGTCTGGCGGCAACGCTGTGCGCTCGGCGGCCTACAATGCCCGCGATGCGATCACCGCCGAGCGCACCGGCGAGTTGTTCCACTTCCGGCACCGCGACGCACCCGTGCACCACGAGATGTTGCTGCCTGAGAGTGCGAATGACCGCCTCGCCAATTCTGCGACTCTGTGGAACGCAGCCGAGGTAGCAGAACGACGTAAGGACGCCCAGGTCGCCCGCGAGATCGTGTTGGCGTTGCCGGCCGACCGGGTTCTCTCGACGGAGGACCGTGTCGAGCTGGCCCGATCGTTTGCTGCCAAGCATTTCGTATCCAAGGGCCTTGCCGTGCAACTCGACGTCCACGCACCGCACAAGGAGCGCGGGGAAGGTGAGGGTGCCTGGAGCGAAGGCACCGGTGGCGATCATACCAACTGGCACGCCCACCTGCTGATCACCACGCGTCGCATCGAAGGGGACCAGCTCGCCGCCAAGAAGGCGCGTGACCTGGACCCCGAGGTACGCAAGGCCGGCACCCGTAGCGTGGTGACGGATGCCGAGGCCTGGGGAGAAACGTGGCGGGCGCACCAAGACCGCTACTTCCAGGAGCACGGCATTGAGCTGCGGGTGGACGCGACCGCGGCGCACCCCGGCGAGCACATTGGCCCGGTGCGAATGCGCAAGGTGGACAGCCCGGCCGTGGTACGCGCGGAGACCCTGCAGGCGACCAACGAGGCGGCAGCGCGGGACCCGGAGCAGGTGCTGGCGGCGCTGACGCGGAACAACGCCACATTCACCGAGCGCGAGCTAGACCGCTACCTGGCCAAGTACCTTGGAGCCGGATCAGACGGGTCGCCTGATGCGCCGCAGGTTCAGGACATCTCTGCCGCAAAAGCAGCGGTGATGGGCCACAAGGATCTGCTGGTGCTGCACGACCGCGAGATGGGCGAGGTGGCCGGGCGGTTCACCACCAGCACGGTGCGCGAGCAGGAGCGTGTAACGCTGGCCGATGGGGCGGCAGTGGCCGGGGCTGGACACCACCAGGGCGTGAAAGCCCGACACCAGGAAGCGACGCTTACTAGCCGCACGCTGCGGGATGACCAGCGCGTGGCGTTCGAGCACGCGGTTGCGGGTGGCGGGCTGAAGCTGATCGAGGGCCGGGCTGGCACGGGCAAGAGCTACACGCTGGCTGCCGTGCGGGAAGCGCACCAGGCGGCAGGCTACCGTGTCGTGGGATTGGCCCCTACCAACGCCGTGGCGCAGGACCTGAAAGCGGACGGCTTCGCCGAGGCGGGCACGGTCCATGCCGCCCTGTTCGGCCTTAAGAACGGCCGCACGTCGTGGGACTGCCGCACCGTGGTGGTGGTGGACGAGGCGGCGATGCTGGACAGCCGGGTGACCGGCGAGGTGCTGGCCGAAGCGAAGCGAGCAGGGGCCAAGGTGATCCTTGCCGGCGACGACCGGCAGCTTGCCAGCATCGAGCGCGGCGGGTTGTTCACCGAGCTGCGCAAGCAGCACGGGGCGGCCGAGATCACCGAGGTGACGCGGCAGAAGGTGGACTGGCAGCGCCAGGCGGCGCGTGACCTGGCAGAAGGCCGGTTTGACACCGCAGTGGACGCCTATGACCGGCACGGCGCGATCACCTGGACGGCGGACCAGGACGAGGCACGGGCGGCGCTGGTGGCGCGCTGGAAGGCGGACACGCTGGCCGACCCGACGGCGAGCCGGTTCGTGTTCGCCTACACCAACGCCGACGTGTCGCAGGTCAACGTCGAGCTGCGCCAGGTGCGGCGGGACCGCGGCGAGCTGGGCAGCCCGGACGTGCGGTTCGAGACGAAGCACGGGGCTGCGGACTTCGCGGTCGGGGACCGTGTGCAGTTCACCGACACGGACAAGAAGCGGCACATCTACAACGGCAACGCCGGTGTGATCACCGGCATCGACGCGCGTACGGGGCAGCTCACGGCGCGGCTGGACGCTACGGCGGGTGCGTCGGGCCGCGAGGTCACGTGGGCTGCGGCGGAGTTCGAGGGGTTCCGGCACGGCTATGCGGGGACGATCTACAAGGGCCAGGGCAAGACGCTGGACCACACGTATCTGCTGCACACGTACCATTGGCGGGCGGCAGCGAGCTACGTGGCGCTGACCCGGCAGCGGGAGAGCGCGCAGGTGTTCGTGGCGAAGGACACGGCCAAGGACGCCCGGCAGCTCGCACGGCAGATGGGCCGCGGTGAAGCGCGCGCAGCTTCCGTCGCATGGGCCGCGGCGGACGAACTCAAGCCGGAGCACCGGCAGCAGGCCGGGGAACGGCAAGGTGCAGGTAATGCGGTCCGGCAGGCCCCTCCGGCTCCGGTTGCCCAGCCGGGTATCCGTACCGGCGTTGCCGATCCGGCCCGCACGTATTGGGGCCAGGTTGCGGACGGTGCGGCGCAGACGGCGGCAGCACAGCCTGCCGCAGCGAAGGCCGAGGCAGAGCAGGAGCAGCGTGCCGACGGATGGCTCATCGCGCCCTACGTGGACCTGTCCGGCCAAAACCGGGACAGCCTTGGGCGGGGCACCAAAGCCGGTGAGGTCGCGGCCGTGGTGGCGGCCGACAAAGCTGTGCAGCGTGAGAGGGACGCTCGGTGGAGCTACCTGCAAGGCACCTACCGCGACCCGCACGCGGCCCGAGCGGCATTGGATGAGCTGGTCAAGCGGCAGGGGTGGACGAGTGCCGCAGCCCGGGTTGCGCGCGAGCCTGAACAGTTCGGTGAGCTGCGGGGCAAGGAGGGGTTCTTCGCGGGGGCAAAGGCCCGGACAGAGCGGGAGACGGCGCAGCGCGTGGCTGGTGCCATCGGGTCGAGCCTGGAGCGGATCGGCGCGGCGGAGGCCTATGCGGAGCGGAACTATCGCACTGGTGTGGAGGCGCAGCGTGCGGCGGATGCGATCGGCATCCCGCGCCTGTCTGCCGCGGCCGAGGTGGCGATCGGCGCCGTAGGCACGGCGAAGGACGACCAAGCCCGGGGTGAGGCATGGCGGGCTGTACAGGAGGACAAGCAGGTTGCAGGCGAGCTGGGGGCCTTTGGTGCCGCCGTCGAGCAGCGGTTTGGTGAAGAGGGCGTGCGCGCCATGCTGCAAGTCGGCGGAAAACCCAAAATGGTCATGTCTGTATCAATCGCACCAGAGCAGCAGCGTGTACTTGATCAGACGGCAGGGTTGATCGCGGTAATCAAAGTTGGTGAGAGAGCCGGTAACATCGTAACTCGACGTCAAAACACAAGTGAACGGGAACAGCAACGCTGGAGGCAATGGCTATGAGCCGAGGTACTATCCGGATTCTTCATGTCAATCTTGTCAAAAATACGCTTATTTTCTTCGTACAGAGATAGAAGATTGCGCCAAATGATTATAAAAGTTTGCCGTGGATGTAAAATAGAAAAGAATCTTGTGGAGTTTGGGAAAAAATCCCAAAGTAAAGATGGCTTTAACGTGAGTTGCAAAGAGTGTGTTAAAGCCATAAGACGTAAATCAATTAAAAAAATAAAAAACATTATGCCTACGAGTACTTTGTCACTTATTGAAAAGAGCTGTAAAAAGTGTGGTGTCATGAAGCCCTCTAATGCTTTTAATCGTAATTTCTCCACGAAAGATCGACTTCATAATTGGTGTCGAGAGTGCATAAATAAGACGAGAAAGATTCGACCGGAGTTTGCCGACATAACACACAAATGGTGCAAAGGCTGTCTTGAGGAGAAGTCAGTGTCTAGTTTTCATAAATCAGGAGTTATGCGAGACGGCTACCAGTCGATATGTTGGTTATGTCATAAAGTAAAATACGGTATTGGCACAGAAGTATGGAAGAAGCATCAATCTGATCTTAGAAAACAAGATTGGGTTAAATATATCCTAAAAGGTGCACGGCAGCGTGCTAAAGAAAACTGCATACCATATGATATTGAGCACACGGACATAAAAGTTCCTGCTATTTGTCCTATTCTTGGAATAGAACTTGCATTCTCCTCAGGGGGAAAAAGTCCAAATAGTCCTAGTCTTGATCGTGTTATACCTTCAAAAGGGTATGTTCGCGGAAATGTCAGGATAATTTCATGGCGAGCAAACAGATTAAAAATGAACGAAACTGATCCGAGGATTTTTGAAGCAATAGCTGCTTATTTACGACAGGAGGCCATTTCTAACATAGAGAATACACAGATAAATTGTGTCAACGATTAGTGAAAACAAATGCGCGCTCAAGTTTTATTTGTATTTAGTTGTATAATATATTATACTTAATAATATTTCTTGAAAAGAGTCACGATCAATGAAAAATGTCCGTTACCATTCTGAACTTGATTTAGCGGAAAAGGTTGTTCGATTGGCTATCCATCAAACAACTAATCAACTCAGTCAGAAACAGCGTGCCTTTCTTCCATGGTTATTTGTTCTACCTGCTTTGTTAATAGCCTTTATCGCTGGCGTGGGGCTTGCGGCGGGTGTCTTAACGATGTTTCAGTAAGGTCTAGAGCGTGACCTCATCGATTTGAGTCGTTGGGGCTTTCCCGACGCGGGCTGGGTGTGATTCACCATGCAGGCTGGGCAGGGGGCCAGCACGCATGGGCAAGCCGCTTTCCGTTGATCTCCGGTCCAGGCTGGGGTCACGCCATAGAACGGGCAGAATTGCACGGTTGATGGAACTGACCGGGAACGCTGGTCCTTTATGCCCTGTCCCAGTTGAACTCGGCCGGGACGAGAGCCTGTAACTCCTTGATCTCATTAGGTGCCGTGCCGGCCCAAACAGACTTAAGTTTAAATGGGATGAGAGCTTGGACTCAGGATGATGTCACAACGACCCTGACAATCTCATCGTAAAATCAGAGGTTTACACCACGAGCAGTGCTATTCTGCCCGTTCTATGGCGTGACCCCCAGGCTGGTGGGCGCCGTTGCTGGCGGGCTCTCCCGGCGTGCCGCAGCCGAGCGCTTCGGCGTCTCGGCCGCCAGCG
>CAXSFF010000021.1:0-11658 GCA_964236035.1 uncultured Acetobacteraceae bacterium | reverse complement strand
CACGGGGGCGGTGAAGGACGCCTGGGACGACATCCTGGCCTGGCAGCTCGACAGCCGCCACCGCCCCTGCAACCTGGTGGAGCTGATGCCGCGGTTGCGGGAAGTTTAGGACGTTCCTTATTAGCGTGGGCCTGATCAGTGCTGGCTGACCACCAGGAACGGCATTGGGTAACAACCTGTCAGCTTGGTACTCGTCATTGCGAACCGCCACTTAGCGGTGCGGCAACCCAGGGCCGCACTACCAACGCTTGCTGCGTAGCCCTGGGTTGCTTCGTCGCAAGCGCTAATGACGGCGGGGAGTTTAGTCTCCGACATCGTCAGCATCAGCCAGCCATGTCCTGAGATCCGCCTCCGTGTCGATGTCCCGCAGGGTTCGCAGCGATGCCGTGCGGTGCCGGCAGAAATTGCGCAAAGTGTCGGCCAACGCATGCTCGGTCGACCAGCGCACGCCACGGAACGGGGTGGCGGGACGACGCGGGCCGAGGCCGACCAGCCAGTAGCCGCCGTCCTGCGCCGGGCCGAACACGGCGTCGGCGCGGCCCAGCGCGGCGAACGCCGTAGCGAGGTCGGCGGCGGTGGCGTCGGGAACGTCGCTGCCGATGATCACCACCCGACTGGGAAAGCGGTTGGCCGCGCGCTGCATGCGGACGCCGAGGTCGCCGCCTCCCTGGGCGATGCGCGGCAGCGGCGTAGGCCAGCGCGTCGAGGCACGGTCCGGCGTGAGCGCGACCACGGTGCGGAAGCGCCGGTCGCGGGCCAGCGCGCGCAACAGGCGGAACAGCACGCCCCGGTAGAAGCGCAACGCCGCCGAGTCGCCGATGCCGCGCGCAAGCCGCCGTTTGACCATGCCGAGTCGAGGCGCGCGGGCGAACACGATCACCGTGCTTTTCATTGCAGCAAACAGCTCCATACCCGCCACGTTCCTACTTCGTTCTTGACGGCTGATCCGAGTTTGATCATCTTGCATTCGAACAGATGGGGAACGGGATCATGCTCGCAGACATCCAGGTTTCGCAAGGCGGGGTCCGCCAAGACGGGGTCCAGCAAGACGGGGACGGTCCGGCGTTCACCATGCCCAGCCTGGCGCAGCGCGGCCGTGGCGCCACCGTGAACCCCGGCGTCCGCTTCGACAGCCAGCATGGCGAGGCGTTCGACGACGGCTGGAGCACGCTCGACTCGTTCGCCGAACTGCCGCCGCTGCCGACCACGCTGACGCGCGATGCCAGCCGCACGGTGATCAGCTACAACACCAGCCCCGACCTCGGCTTCGACCGCGCGGTCAACCCGTACCGCGGCTGCGAGCACGGCTGCATCTATTGCTACGCGCGGCCGAGCCACGCCTATCTCGGCTACTCGCCGGGCCTGGATTTCGAGACTAAGCTGGTGTTCAAGCCCGATGTCGCCGAACACCTGGAGCGGGAGCTGCGCCGGCCCGGCTACGTGGCGCGCACGCTGGCGCTCGGCTCCAACACCGACCCATACCAGCCGGTGGACCGAACCCTGCGGCTGACCCGTTCGGTGCTGGAAGTGCTGGAGCGGTTCGGCCACCCCGTCAGCATCGTCACCAAGTCCGCCGGCGTGTTGCGCGACCTTGACATCCTGCGGCGGCTGGCGGACCGCGGACTGGCCAGGGTGTGGCTGTCGGTGACCACGCTGGACCCGGCGCTGGCCCGCAAGATGGAGCCGCGGGCCGCCACCCCGGCGCGCCGCCTGGACGCGGTGTCGGCGCTGGCGCAGGCGGGGGTGCCGGTCGGCGTGTTGGCGGCGCCGATGATCCCGGGGCTGAACGACGCCGAGATGGAGCGCATCCTGCAGGCGGCGGCGGGGGCGGGGGCCGGGTCGGCGAACTACGTGCTGCTGCGGCTGCCACTCGAATTACGGCAGATGTTCGAGTCGTGGCTGCAACAGCATTTCCCGGACCGCGCGCGCCACGTGCTGAACCTGGTGCGGGAGACGCGGGGCGGCGCGCTGAACGACGCCCGCTTCCACAGCCGGTTCAGCGGCAACGGCGTGTATGCCGACCTGCTGGCCCGCCGGTTCGCCCGCGCCGTCCGGCAACACGGGCTGGAAGGGCGCGAGAGCCTGGACTGCTCCCAGTTCGCGCCGCCCGGCGGGGTGCGGGCGGAGATGCAGATGTCGCTGTTCTAAGCCCACTCGCCTTGGCGCATGACCGGCTCGCTGCTGCCGTCGGGAAGGACGCCGTCGATGTCGACCTCGCCGGAGCCGATCATCCAGTCGATGTGGATCAGGCTGCTGTTGGCGCCGCGGCGTTCGAGTTCGGCGGCGTCCGCCGTGAGGCCGCCCGTGAGGCAGGTGCGGTAGGCCTGGCCGATGGCGATGTGGCTGGCGGCGTTCTCGTCGAACAGCGTGTTGAAGAACAGCAGCCCGCTGGCCGAGATCGGCGAGGAGTGCGGCACCAACGCTACCTCACCCAATCGGCTGGCGCCCTCATCCGTGGCCAGCACCTTGCGCAGCACGTCCTGCCCCGTGCTGGCTGTGGCGTCGACGATGCGGCCGGCCTCGAAGCGCACGGCGATGTCCTTGATCAGGGTGCCGCCGTACGACAGCGGCTTGGTGCTGCGGACGTGGCCCTCGACGCGGGCGAGGTGCGGGGTGGTGAACACCTCCTCGCTCGGGATGTTCGGGTTGCAGGTGATACCTGTCTTGGCCATCTCGCAGCCGCCCAGCCAGATGTGCCCGTCCGCCAGGCCGATGCGCAGGTCGGTGCCGGGGCCGCGGTATTGCAGGGCCTGGTACTGCTTGCCGGTCAGCCGCTCCTTGCGGTCGCGCAGGATGGCGTTGTGCTCGGCCCAGGCGGCGACGGGGTCCGGTCGGTCGACGCGGGAGGCGGCGAAAATCGCGTCCCACAACTTGGCGACGGCCTCGGCTTCGGGCAGGTCGGGGAACATCAGCGCCGCCCAGGCGGGGGTGGCGTAGCAGACGATGCTCCAGTTGGTGGCGAAGCTGGTGATCTGCTCCATTGCCGGGCGGTAGGCGACGGAGCGGGCGCGGTTGGCGCGGGCGACCTTGTCCGGGTCTTGCCCAGCCAGCAGCGCCGGGTTGTCGCCGCCGATCGCCAATCGCGCCGCGCCGGAGCGGTAGGCGTTGGCCATGCCCTCGAACAGCCAGGCGGGGGCGTGGTCGAAGGCGGCGTCGGGCGCGTGGCGGAAGCGGGCCAGGGTAGCGTCCTCGTCGGTCAGCAGCGTGGTCACCAGGCTGGCGCCGGCCTTGTAGGCGTGCTCGGTGATGCGGCGGACCAACGGCACGGCCAGCAATGGCGCGGTCAGCACTACCTCCTGGCCCGGCGCCAGGCCGAGGCCGACCCGCACGGCGATCTCGGCCAAGCGGTCCAGGCGGACGTCATGCGTTGAGGAGAGCGGCATCATGTCCATGGCGGGTCCTGCTTGCTGGCTTGATAGCGTCATAGAAGCCCTGCGCGCCACCTTCAACTCGGTCGCTGCTGGCATCACATCAGCATCGGAAGAGAACTCGCAACCTAAACAACCGTCATTGCGAGCCGCCGCTTGGCGGTGCGGCAATCCAGGGCGACACGGCCAGATTTCGACAGGCGGCCCTGGATTGCCACGTCGCAAGCGCTCCTCGCAATGACGGCTGGAAGGACAGGTCCCGATGCAATCAATACTGGAGCGCCCGATGAGCATCTCCGAATCCTGCACCGGCCAATCAAAGCTCCGCGCCGCCATCACCGCCCACACCCGCGCCCCGGAAGCCGCGTGCGTCGCCCGGCTGATCACGCAGGCGACGCTGCCGGCGGACATGGCGCACGCGGTCGGCGTCGCCGCGCGCACGCTGGTCGAGGCGCTGCGGGCGAAGGGCAGCCGCGGCATGGTCGCGGGCCTGGTGCGCGAATACGACCTGTCCAGCCAGGAGGGCGTCGCCCTGATGTGCCTGGCCGAGGCCTTGCTGCGCATCCCCGACCGCGCCACCCGCGACGCGCTGATCCGCGACAAGATCGGCGGCGGCGACTGGCGCGCCCATGCCGGCCACTCGCCGTCGCTGTTCGTCAACGCCGCCACCTGGGGCCTGGTGGTGACGGGGAAGCTGGCCGCCGCCGAGGCCGGGCTGAACCGGCTGCTCGCGCGCTCTGGCGGCGAGGCGCTGGTGCGCCGCGGCGTCGACCAGGCGATGCGGATGATGGGCGAGCAGTTCGTCGCCGGGCAGACCATCGCCGAGGCCCTGGCCCATGGCCGCCCCTTGGAGGCGCGCGGCTTCCGCCATTCCTACGACATGCTGGGCGAGGCCGCGGCCACCGCCGCCGACGCCGAGCGCTATCACCGCGATTACGAGCAGGCGATCCACGCCATCGGCCGCGCCGCCGCTAGCCGCGGTCCCCACGACGGCCCTGGCATCTCGGTGAAGCTGTCGGCCCTGCACCCGCGCTACGCCCGCGCGCAGCGGGCGAGGGTGACGGCCGAGCTGCTGCCCCGCCTGGTCGAACTGGCGCGGCTCGCCCGTGGCTACGACATTAGCCTCAATATCGACGCCGAGGAGGCCGACCGCCTCGAACCGTCGCTCGACCTGCTGGAGGCGCTCTGCCATGACCCGGCGCTCGCTGGCTGGGACGGCGTCGGCTTCGTGGTGCAGGCCTACCAGAAGCGCGCGCCGTTCGTGCTGGACTGGGTGATTGACCTGGCGCGGCGCACAGGGCATCGCCTGATGGTGCGGCTGGTCAAGGGCGCCTACTGGGACAGCGAGATCAAGCGGGCGCAGGTCGACGGCCTCGACGGCTTCCCCGTGTTCACCCGCAAGCTGCACACCGACGTTTCCTATCTCGCCTGCGCCCGCACGCTGCTGGCGGCCGGCGACGCCGTGTTCCCGCAGTTCGCCACCCACAACGCCTACACCGTCGCCGCAATCCACGGCATGGCGGGCACGGAGTTCCACGCCGGGCAGTACGAGTTCCAGTGCCTGCACGGCATGGGCGAGCCGCTGTGTGATGAAGTGATCGGCGCGCTGGGCAGGCCATGCCGCATCTATGCGCCCGTCGGCAGCCACGAGACGCTGCTGGCCTACCTGGTGCGGCGGCTGCTGGAGAACGGCGCCAACTCCTCGTTCGTCAACCGCGTGCAGGACCCCGCCGTGTCCGTCGACGAACTGGTGACGGACCCCGTGGCGCTGGCGGCGGGGCACCAGCCGGCCGGCGCGCCGCATCCGGGCATCGCCCTGCCCCGCGATCTGTTCGGCACCGTCCGGGCCAACTCCGCCGGGCTTGACCTGGCAAACGAGCAGGTCCTCGCCGCGCTGGATGCCGCGTTAGTTGCGCCCCAAAGCTGGCGGGCGGCCCCACACGGCGGCGACGGCCCCGCGCGGCCCGTGCGCAACCCGGCGGACCAGCGCGACATCGTCGGCGAGGTGGTCGAAGCCGACGCCGCCACGGTCGAGCGTGCCCTGGTGCGTGCCGCTGCCGCCTCGTGGCCATCCACCCCGCCCGCCGAACGCGCCGCCTGCCTGCTGCGCGCCGCCGACCTGCTGGAGCAGCGCATGCAGCCGCTATTGGGGCTGATCGTGCGGGAGGCTGGCCGGTCGCTGCCCAACGCGGTCGCGGAGGTGCGCGAGGCGGTCGACTTCCTGCGCTACTACGGCGCGGCGGTGCGGGACGGCTTCGACGCCAGCCATGTGCCGCTTGGCCCCGTGGCGTGCATCTCGCCGTGGAACTTCCCGCTGGCGATCTTCACCGGCCAGGTCGCGGCGGCGCTGGCGGCGGGCAACCCCGTGCTGGCGAAACCCGCCGAGCAGACGCCGTTGATCGCGGCGCAGGCGGTGGCGTTGCTGCACGAGGCGGGCATCCCGCACGACGCCTTGCAGCTGCTGCCCGGCGATGGCGCGGTAGGCGCGGCGTTGGCGGCGGACCCGCGGGTGCGCGGCGTGGCGTTCACCGGGTCGATGGCGGCGGCGCGGGCGATCCGGCGGCAGTTGGCGCAGCGCTTGAACCCGGACGGCTGCCCCGTGCCGCTGATCGCCGAGACCGGCGGCCAGAACGCGATGGTGGCCGACAGCTCCGCGCTGGCCGAGCAGGTGGTGGCCGACGTGCTGGCCTCGGCGTTCGACAGCGCCGGCCAGCGCTGCTCCGCGCTGCGCGTGCTGTGCTTGCAGGAGGAGTGCGCCGACCGGGTGCTGGCCATGCTGCGCGGCGCGCTGGCCGAGCTGTCGGTCGGCGACCCGGCGCTGCTCGCCACCGACATCGGTCCCGTCATCTCGGCCGCGGCGCGGGACGACATCACCGCGCATATCGGAGCCATGCGGGAGGCCGGCAACGCCGTGCACCAGGGCGACGTGCCGCCCGGCCACGGGTTCTTCGTGGCGCCCGCCATCGTCGAGATCGACCAAATCTCCGTGCTGACGCGGGAGGTGTTCGGCCCCGTGCTGCACGTCCTGCGCTACCGCCGCGATGGTCTAGAGCGGTTGCTGGCCGAGATCGACGCGACGGGATACGGCCTGACCTTCGGGCTGCACAGCCGCATCGACGCGACCATCGCGCGGGTCACGGCGCTGTCGCGGGCCGGCAACATCTACGTCAACCGCAACCTAGTCGGCGCGGTGGTGGGAGTGCAGCCGTTCGGCGGCCACGGCCTGTCCGGCACGGGGCCGAAGGCGGGCGGGCCGCTGTATCTGCGGCGGCTGCTGGCGGCGGCTCCACCCTGGTCGCCCGGGGCCGAGTGCGACCTGCCTGGGCCGGTGGGGGAGCGGAACCTGTATGGGACGCAACCCTGCGGCACCGTGCTGTGCCTGGCGGAGGACGGGGCCGAATTGCGGCGCCAGGTCACGGCGGCGCTGGCGGCGGGCAACCGCGTCCTGGTCGCGGCGGGCGCGCTGCAAGGCCTGGCCGGGCTGCCGCCGGAGCGGGTCGCCGAAGCCTTCGACCTGAACACCGCGCAGGTGGACGCCGTGCTGTTCAGCGGCAGCGAGGCTGGGCTGCAGGCGCTCGACCACCTGCTAGCCGACTGGGACGGACCGATCGTGCAGGTCACGGTCGCCGCGCCCGGCGGGACTTACCCGCTGGAGCGGCTGGTGCGGGAGCAGTCGATCAGCATCAACACGGCCGCCGCCGGGGGCAACGCCAGCCTGATGGCGCTGGCCTGACGGTACGCCGAGGTCGGGTAGTGTCTCAGTTCGAATCCGACCGTCAGCAAGTCTTTCGAACGTGCTCCAAGAAAGTATTGGCCTGAGCAGGAGGTTCCTGCGCCGTCCAGCCTGCTGCACATAGAAACCTGCTAAAGTTCGCCGGTCAGGAACTGAGCACGCCCATGACCGAACGACCAATCCTCGTCCGTGTTGCTGATCATGGAGACGACCACATCGGTTGGAGCGATCCCGCATCGTTCCTGCAGGGTTTCGCAAAGCAGCCGATAGAAGGCTTCCTTCATCTCGCGGCTGCGCGGACGGGTCGTCACCTGCAGGATCACCCGTTTATCGGTCCGTGGAATGCCAAGTCCAGTATCCTGCACGATCATGTGCGCGGCAGGATGCTCGTGAACGATCTGGTAGCGGTCGCCGGGCGGAACCTGGAGCGCTTCCAGCATGGCGGCGTGGGCGGCATCGAGCAGCGTGTGCAGCTCGCTCGGGCTGCGGCCTTCGATGAGATCGAAACGAAGAAGGGGCATGAGATCTGTCCGGTCAGGTTCAGGCGGTCACGACGGCCCGCGTGACGCCGGTGAGCCGCGCCTCGGCATCCGCCGCGAGCCGCTCCACCAGCTCCCCCGCCGGCGGCAGGTCGTCGACGAGGCCGATCGCCTCCCCGACGGTGACGTTCGAGACGTCGTAGTTGCCGCTTCGATCCGCCGCCTCGACCGCCGCGCGCGCCTCGCCGGCCAGCGCCCGCAGCTCGTCCTCGCGCCCGTGCCAGGTGTCGATGAAGGTGTTGCGCATCAGCCGCCCCGTGTACTCGCCCGGCCAGGTGCGGTCGCGGACGATGTCATAGACTTTCGTGCGAACCGTCTCGTCGCCGGTCGCGGCCAGCACGCGCGCCTTGGCGGCCGGGTGGACCAGCGCTTCCTGCGTTGCCCAGAACCGCGTCCCGAGCAGGACCCCATCCGCGCCGAGCATCAGGGCGGCGGCGATGCCGCGGCCATCGGCGATGCCGCCTGCGGCCAGCACCAGGACCTCGGGCCGCTCGCGCGCGACCAGGTCGACGACGTTGGGGACGAGCGAGATGGTGCCACGAGTGGTCAGGCCATGCCCGCCGGCGTCACTGCCCTGGGCGACCAGGACGGTAGCCCCCGCAGCGAGTGCGTGCCGGGCATGTTCCAGGTTGTGCACTTGGCAGATCAGAGGGACGCCGGCCTCGTGGATTTTTTCGGCGAACGGCGCTGGATCGGCGAAAGACAGCATCATGGCGGCCGGCCGGTGCGCGAGCGCCAGGTCCAGCAGTGCCGGACTTTTCGCCATCGACCAGGTGATGAAGCCGCAGCCGACGCGTTGGTTGCCGGCATGGGCGAACTCGGCGTCCAGGATGTCGCGATCGCCGTAGCCGCCGCCGATGAGGCCCAAGCCGCCGGCAGCGCTCACAGCGGCGGCCAACGCCCCGCCCGAGGCAGGGTCCATCGGCGCCAGCACGATGGGATGCCTGATCCCGAAAACATCGGTCAGCCGGGTATGGAGTGCCATGATCGTCCTTGCTCGCCTTGCAGCGCCAAGCTGCTGCCGGGACATCCCTCTAGCCGACGGGAGAAATCAGGAATAATGATTAGTTTAGATAACCCCCATCTTAGGACCAGATGGAATGAACAGCGCTGACTTGATGTTCTTCACGGCAGTGGCCGAAGCTGGCGGGATCAGCCGCGCAGCGGCGGCGCTCAACACCGTGCAATCCAACGTCACGGCTCGCATCCGGGCTCTTGAGCATGCCCTGAGTACGCCGTTGTTCTATCGGGGCACCCGTGGCGTGACGCTGACATTGGCTGGCGAGCGGCTGCTTCCCTATGCGACGCAGGTGGCGCGCCTGCTGGCCGACGCCGAGCAGGCGGTGCTGTCCGATGGAACCCCGCGCGGCTTCTTGCGGCTCGGGTCCATGGAAACCACGGCGGCCCTGCGGCTTCCAAAGCTGCTGACCACCTATGCCCGATGCTACCCGGAGGTGGACATCGAACTTGAACTGGGACCGACCGAAGCCATGATCGCGGCGGTGCTGGACCGTCGTGTCGAGGCTGCCTTCATCGCTGGACCAGTCAGCCAGAAGGATCTGACCGCCATTCCCGTGCTGGACGAGGAACTGGTGCTCGTGGCCGGAGCGCAGTTCCACGACCACGACCACGTGCTGACGATGTTGGCGAGCAAGCGCGAGGCGCGCATGCTGGTATTCAAGACTGGCTGCTCCTACCGCCGGCGGCTCGAAGAATTCCTGGCTGTGCATGGTCTGGGACATGTCCGCCGCATGGAATTCGGCACGCTGGACGGGATCATCGGCTGCGTCGAGGCCGGGATGGGCGTTTCGATGCTCCCGCGGGTTGTCGCCGGGCCTGCGCAGCAAAGCGGGCGCGTTTCAATTCATGCTCTCCCGAAAGGAGGAGGAAGCGCGCAAACGCTCCTAGTCTATCGGCAGGACAGCCTGCTGACGGCGGCCTTCGAGCGATTCCTGGATCACACTTATGCCGCGTTCCAGCCACTGCCCCACGTTGACGTCCTGGCCGCCGTAGAACGTGTGCCTGCTGCTCAAGGCAGTTAAGCGGGTTGGAGCTTCCCATCGTCTGATCCACACTGCGTAGGATTTCGGCGCTGAACAGCTTTCTTGGCATTCCGATGTCGGGCATCGCGCCGGAACCCTCCAACGACCGATATGGGTCGAGAGTGGACGGACAGACCTGCCCTGATTCAAATCGAGGCACTGCCCACGCTCGTGATCGCTTGAAAAATTCGGCCGATGGTGTTGGGTTCGGGGCCGCATAGCCGGAGCACGCCGCCATCGCCCCCATCCCCACGCTTGACCACGTGGTCGTCAACGCCCGCGACCGGCTCGACGATGCGGCCCGGGTCTATGCGGGCCTCGGCTTCACCCTGACGCCGCGCGGCTTCCACACGCTGGGCTCGGCCAACCACCTGGCGATGTTCGGCACCGACTACCTGGAGCTGATCGGCATGCCCCCCGGCAGCGCCCGGCGCGACCTGCTGGAGCAGCCCGCCGGGCTGAACGGCCTGGTGTTCGCCACCGAGGACGCGACGGGGCTGCATCGTGTCCTGAACGAAGCCGGCGTGGCCGCGACGCCGTCGCAGCAGTTCTCCCGCCCCGTGGCGCTGCCCGGCGGCACGCAGGACGCCGTGTTCCGCACCGTGCACCTGACGCCCGGCCCCGTCTGGCCCGGGCGGGTGTATTTCTGCCAGCACCTCACCCGCGACCTGGTGTGGCGGGACGAGTGGCGGCATCACGCCAACGGCGCCGTCGGCGTGGTCCGCACCCTGATCGCATCGGACGACCCGCAGCGGCTGGGCGATGTGTTCGGCCGCATGTTCGGCGCCGGCGCCGTCCGCACGGTGCAGCACGGCATCAGCCTGGTGGCCGGCCTGTCGCGCGTCGACGTGCTGAGCCACGCCGCCGTCGCCGGGCAGATCGGCGCGCCCGCCGACGCGCGTTCGGAATACATGGCGGCGCTGACCTTGCGCACCCGCTCGCTGGCCCAGGCGGAGGCGGCGATGGCCCATGTGAAGCTGGTGCGGACGCCCGGCCGGCTGACGGTGCCGGCGGCGATAGCGGCCGGCACCGTGCTGGAGTTCGTGGAATGAGCTGGACCAACCTCGGCGCGGCGGTGTTCCCGTCCACCCCGGACCGCATCGCCCTGGTGGACCTGAGCGGCGGCGAACCGCGGCGCTACACCTTCGCGGAGGTCGACCGGCAATCGGATGCCGTCGCCCACGCCCTGCTGGCCCGCGGCCTCGCCGCCGGGGACCGGGTCGCGATCGTCGCCGCCAACGAAGCCGAGTTCCTGTTCGCCTTCCTGGGCATCATGCGCGCCGGCCTGGTCGCCGTGCCGGTCAACCACAAGCTGCCCGCCGCCACCGTCGCCGTCGTGCTGGAGGATTGCGACGCCCGCCTGGCCTTCGCCGACGCCGGCCGCCGCGCGTTGTTGCCCGCCGGCATCGACACGATCGACCTGGACGCCTTCGACGCCTTCGTGCAGCCGTTTCTGGGCACCCCGTTCGAGGCTGTCGTGCCGCTGCCGTCCGACCCGGCGATGTTCCTCTACACTTCCGGCTCCACTGGGCGGCCGAAGGGCGTCGTGCTGTCCCATCACAGCCACCTATGGGTGCTGGAGGTCCGCACCCGCCGGGTCGACCTGCGGGCGGAGCGGGTGCTGGTGGCGGCGCCGCTGTACCACATGAACGGCCTCGCCATGTCGCAGCTGACGCTGGCGTCGGGCGGGGTGCTGGTGCTGCTGCCGGGCTTCACCGCACGCGGCTACATCGCCGCCGCCGCTGGCTGGGGCGTCACCGCGCTGACCGCCGTGCCGCCGATGATCGCCATGATGCTGCAGGAACCTGACCTGCTGGCCGCCGCCGACCTGTCCAGCGTGAAGGGCATCCGCATGGCCTCGGCGCCGATCACCCAGTCGCTGGTCAACCGCGTGCGCCGGGTGTTCCCGAACGCCGCCATCTCCAACGGCTACGGCACCACGGAGGCCGGCCCCGTCGTGTTCGCCCCGCACCCCG
>CAXSFF010000020.1:0-11667 GCA_964236035.1 uncultured Acetobacteraceae bacterium | reverse complement strand
TCAGTTCGATGTTCACAACCCTTGCTCCTCATCCATGGCCGGACTCTAACGCCAACAGTTCGAGCCGCGCAAGCTAGTATATTGTTTTAGTTGTGTTTATTTGGCCGTTGCGGCAGTCGCCTGCTGCGGCAGCCAGGGGTACGGCTGTCGGTTTCAGAAGACGGCTGCAGTGCTAACCAGAAGTCGTCTGCAATGGATGCCTGTCTCCAGGAAACACTCACTCGCCCCAGTGGTGCGGGCGGCACTACGCGCGTCATTGGGGGCGAGGAGGTGTTGAGCGGCGATGGTCGGCCAGGGATGGCGCTGACGGTAGGCGTGACGGCAGAGGCGACCGGCTCGCAGATGGTGAGGTGGCTCCCATCTGGGATCACGCCATAAAACGGGATCTTGGGCACTTTTGGTGAAGCGTCACTGACTGCCACCGTAGAACCAAGAGCCGAATCGGCGCTTGCCTCCAGACGGCTGACGTGCCTTCACCAAAAGTGCCCAAGACCCATAAAACGGGCAGGATGGCACGGTGGCATCTGGCCGAGTTCGAATACCGCTTCAACCGGCGATACGACTTGGCCACGACGATCCCGCGCCTGTGCTGGGCCGGCGTGTGGACCGCACCCATGCCTTCCAGTTCCTGAAACTGGCTGAAGTCTATGTGTAATCAGGATCTGGACTGTGCACGCCGGCTTGAGGACGTGCGCATGCCGGTCCGCTCAGGTGGGGCGTATATTCCAAAACAGGACCAGCCCAGACAGCATGCCCGTGAGCCTAGCGCTGTAAGCCGTTGGGCTGAAGTATTGGCCGACGGGGATGAACGGCACGTCCTCGAAAGCAGTCTGCTGCATCTCGGTGGTGATCGCATGCCGGGCCGGCGCGTCAATGGCTTCCAGCCATTGCTGCCGCAGTTCTTCTACGCGAAGTGATTTCGGCCAACCGAACCAGGCGCGGTCGCCGTTTCCGCGCAGCGGCGGGTAGGAGGCGGGACTGGAGGCGTCGAACCCAAGCCAGTCCCCAGGGAACATGTTCCAGCCACCCTGCGAGGGCGGATCCTTCTTGGCCCGGCGGGCAACCAACGTGCCCCAATCGACGACCTGGTAGTCCACCTTCATCCCGAGACGCTGCATCAGGTCCACGGCCACATCGGCCAGGGCGCTCAATGTGGGCCGGTCCGCGGGTCCCATCATCACGACGGGTTGGCCGGAGTATCCCGCCTCGGCCAAAGCGCGTCGGCTTGCCGCCACGTCGGGCCGTTTCGCCCATACGTCGAGACCCGCGTCGCTTGCTGCCGGACTGCCTGGCGTGAAAAAGCCGACTCCCGTCCGCGACAGAGCCGGGTCGATGCCGGCCACCGCGGCCATAAAGTCGCCCTGGTCCATAGCTCCCAGCAGTGCCCGCCTGACGGCTGCGTTGTCGAAAGGCGGATAGAGCTGGTTCATCCGGAGCAGGGCAATGCGTCCAAGCGGGTCCTTGATCTCAACCTTGAGGTCCCGGCGTGTCCGCAGCATCGGCACAAGATCGTGGGCCGGCGCTTCCAGCCAGTCCACCTCGCCCGCGCGAAGCGCAGCGGCGGCGGTGGCCGGGTCGGGCATGACCGTCCACTCGACCCGGTCGAAGTAGGAACGCTTCGGACCGGAGGTCAGTTCTGGCGTACCTGCTTCGCGCGGGCGGTAGCCAGCGAACCTTTCATACGCCACGCGCGCCCCGGCGACCCGTTCATCGGGCAGGAACCGATACGGTCCGCTGCCGATGACCTCGGTGACCTGCTGCGCAGGATCGGTGCGGGCCAGCCGCTCCGGCATGATGGCGCAAAGATTGGCAATGGGCTTGCCCAGCGCGGCCGGCAACAGCGGGAACGGGCGCTTCAGGCGGAACACGATCGTCCGGTCGTCGGGCGCCGAAAGCTCGTTGGTGACCGCGTGCAGCGATTGCCCGAACGGGTCCCGCGCCCACCAGCGGCGGATGCTGGCGACGCAGTCGCGCGCCAGGACTGGCTCGCCATCGTGGAACAGCAGCCCCTCGCGCAGCCTGATCCACCACAGCTTCCCGTCCTGCTCGGCGCCGGCGCTCTCGGCCATCTGCGGCTGCACCTCGAAGCGTCCGTCGATCCCGAACAGCATGTCGTAGACGAGGTAGCTGTGGGTCATCGTGACAATGGCGGTGGTCCAGATCGGGTCCAGGATTGTCAGGTCCGCTTCCGGCACGAAACGCAGCGTGCTCGGGCGATCTCCGGCTGCCAGCGCCGGCGCTGCGAGCAGGCCGCTCCCGAGCAGGCCCCGGCGGGTGATCCCGGGCACGCGCCCCACTCCGGTGCCCGTCAGGTCCGATCTCATTTGACTTTTTCCAGCATGGCCATGGCCAAGTTTTTCACCGTCTCGACATGATCGAAACTTGCTTTCGCAGCAGCCTGGCCGTCCTTTCGCGCGATCGCCTCGACGATGCGGAGCATTTCCTCATTGGCATCTACGGAGCGGTCGGGCCGCGAGATGGTCATCGCCCGTAGGTAATTGATTCGGGCATTCAGCCCCTGAACCAACTGCCAAGCGACTGATTTGCCCGCGATGGTGAACAGGGCTTCGTAGAAGTCCGTCGTTGCCTTGAGCACATTGCGGCTGGTCCCGCCCGCAAAGGCCGCCTGAATGGCCGTGTTGGCGGCAGTGAGTCGCGCAACGTCAGAGGGGTTCGCCCTCTGCGCCGCCGCACGGGCGGCCTCTGCCTCAAGGAGCGCCCGGATCTCGTAAACCTGTGCCGCTTGGCCGATGTCAGGCTTGGCGACTGCCGGGCCCTGTTGCGGCAGGAGCTCGACGAGGCCCTCGGCCTCCAGATGCCGCAAGGCCTCTCGCACGACGGTCCTGCTGACGCCGAGCTTTTCGCACAGCGAGCGCTCGACCAGGCGGTCTCCCGCCTTGAACTGGAAGTTCAGGATGGCGTCGCGCAGCCGCTCCACCGTTCGCTCGCGGAGCGTCTTGGTGCTGCGGTCGACGCGCAATCCGCTGTCGTCAGTGGGGAGATCCGGCATCACGATCGTTCCATCGGGCACCGGGATTCTGGCCTTTATTCAGCAGTCAAGCAAGAGATTGACACGCCATATGATGGAATACCATATTATGGTATACAAGGAGGCAAGCGTGTTTCAAACTCGCAAAATCGTCACCTATGTCGAAACCACCTTCGTCGAAGGTGGCCGTTCAGCCGAGCGGCCTTTGCGGCTGTTCGCGGCAGCCGTCGTTCTGACCAATCCATGGCATGGGCAGGGCTACGTCGAAGACCTGAAGCCGCAGATCCATGCCATCGCCCCGGAGCTCGGCAAGACGCTGACCGAAGAGATCCTCAGGATGACCGGCGGCGGCGAGGCCATCGAAGGATATGGCAAGGCGGCGGTGGTCGGGACGGCGGGCGAGATCGAACATGCCTCGGCGCTTATCCATACGCTGCGGTTCGGCAATCACTTCCGCAAGGCTGTGGGGGCGAAGAGCTATCTCAGCTTCACCAACACGCGCGGCGGACCGAACTGCCCTGTGGTCATCCCGCTGATGCACAAGCTCGACGAAGGCATGCGTTCGCACTACCTGACTATTCAGTTCTCGATCCTGGACGCTCCGGCGCCGGACGAGATCGTGGTTGCATTGGGTGCTTCGATCGGCGGCCGCCCGCACCACCGGATCGGCGACCGCTACCAGGATCTGCAGGACCTCGGGGACACCGATGTCTGAGCAGCACGTCGACTACGAGGATCGAGACGGCAACCAGGCCCGCATCGCCTACACGAGGGCCGGGATTGGCGCGGCCGTCGTGCTGATCCATGGCGTCGGCTTGCAGGGCGCGATCTGGAAGCCGCAGGTGGAAGCGCTGAAGCCCGACCATGACGTGATCGTCGTCGACATGCCCGGTCACGGGGGTTCGAGCCTGCCGCCTCCGCATGCAGGCCTCGCCCACTACGCCGATGCGATCCTGGCGCTGCTCGACGCACTGCAGATCGGCCGTGCCCACGTCGTCGGTCATTCCATGGGCGCGCTGGTTGCGATGGAGCTCGCGCTCGTACACCCGGACCGGGTCGCAAGCCTCGTGGCCATGAACGCCGTGTTTTGCCGCACACCCGAGCAGCGCGCCGCCATCGAAGCGCGCGTGACTGCCTTGAGGGACAACCTGGCTCGCCCCGACTGGAGCGGCCCCGACTGGAGCGCCACGGTGAGCCGCTGGTTCGGTGAGCCGGTACCCTCCTCGCTGCAAGACGCTGCCGCGCGCACCCGGGCGCTCCTCTCCAAGGTCGACCCTACCGGCTATGAACGGACCTACCGCTTGTTCGCCCGTTCGGACACCGAGCATCGCGATCGCCTGCCCCAACTCGCGGTGCCCGCATTGTTCGTGACGGGGGAGCACGATCCGAACTCAACCCCTTTCATGTCGGAGGCCATGGCCCGCATCGCGCCGGGCGGACGCTCGATCATACTTTCCGGTGAGAGGCATATGATGGCCTTGACCAACCCGGATCGCACCAACCGCGTGCTGCGGGAGTTCATCGACCAGGCGCATCGGTCGGAAAGCCCGGAACCGGCAAAGCTCATCGATCCAGGCGCGTTACGAAAGGCGCTGGGCAGCTTTCTTACGGGCGTCACCGTGGTTGCCACATTCCAGGAAGACGGCAGCCCGCGCGGCTTCACCGCTAACTCGTTCACCTCCGTGTCGTTAAATCCGCCGCTCGTGCTGGTCTGCATCGCCAAGACGGCCTCGGGTTGCGCCGCGTTCACCGCGGCCCCCCATTTCTCCGTGAACATCCTCGCGGAGCATCAAGCATCCATCTCGATGCTGTTTGCCTCCAAAGCCGCCGATAAGTTCGCGCAGGTCGCGTGGCAGCATGGTCCGATTGGCAGTCCGATCATCGATGACGCTGCCGCATGGTTCGACTGCCACCGGCACGAGGTCGTTGACGCCGGCGACCACGTGATCCTGATCGGGAGGGTCGCAGGGTTCGGGGAGCGGGCTGCCAATCCGCTCGGTTACTGCAAGGGCGCCCACGTCACCTTCGGCCTGCAGATCGACGCGCTGGCCACGAGCGGCGGGCGGACGCTGGTCGGCGCGATCCTGGAGCACGACGGCGCGATCGTCTTGGTCGAGGATGGAAAGGGAGGCTTCGACCTGCCCAAGAGTCCCGCGCTGGGCGGGGTCACCGAAGCCGACGGCCTCATTGGCTACCTTCGCCGGCTCGGGCTCGAGGCCGAGCTCGGCTTCCTGTTCAGCGTCTTCGAGGACCCGGAACGCGAGATAGGGGCGATGTCGATCATCTACCGTGGCACCCTGCGTGAGGCGCCGCAAAAGGGTGCCGCTGTCGTTCTCGCAAACATCGATGCGATCCCGTGGACGCGGATACGCGATGGGGCGCTGAACGCCATGCTGCACCGCTACATCGAGGAGCGGCTGCAGGACGGGTTCGGCATCTATGTCGGGGACGCGGAGCGCGGCACCGTGCAAAGCCTCGCTCGCTCCGCCTGACAGCGAGGAAAGGACAGCAAGAGATGAAGTTCTCCCTTTTCGTTCACATGGAGCGCGGTGATCTGCACAAGCCGCATCGGGAGCTGTTCCTGGAGCTCGAGGAACTCGTCCTAACCGCAGAGGCAGCCGGGTTCGAGGCGGCTTGGATTGGCGAGCATCATGGGATGGACTTCACGATTGCCCCGAACCCGTTCGTGCAGCTCGCCTACTTGGCCGCCAAGACAAAGACGATCCGGCTTGGCACCGGCAACGTGGTGGCCCCGTTCTGGCACCCCATCAAACTGGCCGGCGAGGCTGCGGTCACCGATGTCGCCGCCAATGGCCGGCTGGATCTTGGCATCGCCCGGGGCGCCTACGTTTTCGAGTACGAGCGGCTGATGCCAGGCCTTGACGCCTGGGACGCGGGGCAACGTCTGCGCGAGATCGTTCCCGCGCTGAGGAATCTCTGGAAGGGGGATTATATACATCAGGGCGAGTTCTGGTCCTTTCCCAAGACCACATCCTCACCGAAGCCGATCCGCGGCGAGGTGCCGATCTGGATCGCGGCCCGCGATCCGAACAGCCATGACTTCGCCGTGGCGAACGGATGCAACGTGCAGGTGACGCCGCTTGCGCAAGGCGATGGCGAGGTGACCGCGCTCATGGACCGGTTCAAGACGGCCGTCGAGGCGCACCCGGAGGTCGAAAGGCCGAAGATCATGCTGCTCCAGCACACCTTCGTGTCGGACGGCCCGGCCGAAACGGCGGCGCTGGCTGAGGACCTAAGCAAGTTCTACGGCCTGTTCGGCGCCTGGTTCGCGAACAAGCGCCCGGTCACCCAAGCCATCATGGAGCCGCTCACGCCGGACGAGCGGGCGGCGATGCCCCAGTTCGCACCTGACAAAATCGTGCAGAACCTCGTGATCGGCGAGCCGGACGCGGTGATCACGCGCTTGAAGGGCTACGAGACGCAGGGCTTCGACCAGTTCTCGATCTGGATCGACTCCGGCATCGCCCACGCGCGCAAGAAGAAGTCGCTCGACCTCTTCATCCGCCGCGTCCTCCCCGCCTTCGCGTGACCGGACGGGAACCCCCACCATGGCCTTGCGACAGTTCCAGCACTTCATCGGCGGCGATTTCTGCGATGCCGCCGAAAGCTTCGAGAGCGTCGATCCGTCAACGGAGCAGCCCTGGGCCTTGATGCCGGCGGCCAACGCCGAAGACGTTGACCGGGCCGTGCAGGCCGCCCATCGCGCGCTGCTGGCGCCGGAATGGGCCGACATGACGGCAACCACGCGGGGCAAGCTCCTGGTGCGGCTCGGCGATCTCGTGGCCGAGCACGCGGACCGCCTCGCCGCGCTCGAAACGCGAGACACTGGCAAGATCATACGGGAAACGCGGGCGCAGATCGGCTACGTGGCCGATTATTACCGCTATTTCGGCGGACTGGCGGACAAGCTGCAGGGCGCGTACTTGCCGGTCGACAAAGCCGACATGGACGTGACCTTGCGGCGCGAGCCCATCGGGGTGGTGGCCGCGATCGTACCGTGGAACTCGCAGCTGTTCCTGTCGGCCGTGAAGGTGGGACCCGCCCTCGCGGCTGGCTGCACGGTGGTGCTCAAGGCCTCCGAGGACGGCCCGGCGCCGTTGCTGGAGTTCGCGCGGCTGATCGAGATGGCCGGGTTCCCGAAAGGGACGGTGAGCATCCTCACCGGCTTTGGCGAGCCTTGCGGCCGTGCGCTGACCAGCCATCCGCTGGTCTCCAGGGTGGCGTTCACGGGCGGCCCGCAAACGGCGAGGCACATCATCCGCAACACGGCAGAGAATTTCGCCCACACGACGCTTGAACTCGGCGGCAAGTCGCCGGTCCTGGTGTTCTCCGACGCCGACCTCGACAGCGTTTCGAACGCAGTGGTGGCCGCGATCTTCGCCGCGAGCGGCCAGAGCTGTGTGGCCGGGTCACGGCTTTACGTGGAGCGACCTGCCTACGGACGCCTCCTCGAGATCCTGAAAGGGAAGGCCGAGCGCATCGTGATCGGCAACCCGCAGGATGTCCGCACCGAGATGGGGCCGCTTGCGACTCGGCGGCAGCGCGACGGCATCGAAGCCGTCCTGGCCCGGAGCGTCGAAGCGGGCGCCACGGTGATCACGGGCGGCCGACGGCCGGCGTCGCAGGCGCACGGCTACTATTTCGAGCCAACGATCGTGTCCGTATCCGGCAACGCCGTGCCCTGCATGGCCGAAGAACTGTTCGGCCCGGTGCTGAGCGTCATGCCCTTCGAGGACGAGGGGGACGCCCTTCAGCACGCAAACGACTCCCGCTACGGACTTGCTTCCGGCCTGTTCACGTCCAACCTCGGCCGTGCCCACCGAATGATCAGGCGACTGCGCGCCGGCATCGTGTGGGTCAACACCTACCGCGCCGTGTCCCCCATCGTGCCGTTCGGGGGATATGGCCAATCGGGCCTGGGCCGTGAGGGCGGTCTTGAGTCGATCCTCGACTACACGCGCACCAAGTCGGTTTGGATTCGGACAACCGACGAGCCGATCCCTGACCCGTTCGTGATGCGGTGAAGCCATGATCTACGAGATGCGAACCTACCGCTTGAAGGTCGGTGCCGTCGCGGCCTACCTCAAGCTTGTCCAGGAGGAAGGCATAGCGGTCCAGAAGGCCCACCTGGGGCAGCTCGTCGGCTACTTCTCCTCGGAAATCGGCCCGCTGAACGAGGTCGTTCACGTCTGGGCCTACCAGGACCTCAACGACCGCGCAGGGCGCCGCGCAAAGCTGGCGGCCGACCCACGCTGGCAGGCATTCCTGCCGAAGCTGCAAGCTCTGATCGAGACCATGGAAAACAAGATCCTTGTGCCTGCGGGGTTCTCGCCAATGCAGTAGGGCTTGGGGGCAAGGGTCAATGATCCCGTCCGTTGTCGGGGCACGTGGCTTGCACACGTGGCTTGCAGTGGAGCCAACAGTCGCCTGACAGCACTCACAAAATGCTGATGGAAAGGATGAAGCTTATGAACATCACACGGAGAACAATCCTTGGCGCAGCAGGCTTGGTCCTGGCGCGTGCCGGCGCCGGGTCGGCTGCCGGCAGGGACATCGTCTTCACGTCCTGGGGCGGCACGACGCAGGACGCCCAGAAAAAGGCCTGGGTCGACCCGTTCCAGAAAAGCTCGGGCCTGCGGGTCAAGCTGGACGGCCCGACCGACTACGGCAAGCTCAAGGCCATGGTCGAGAGCGGCAACGTCAGCTGGGACGTGGTCGACGTCGAGGGCGACTTCGCAGTCGCGGCCGCCAAGCAGGGCCTGCTCGAGCCTATCGACTTCTCGGTCGTCAACCGGGCCAACCTCGACCCGCGCTTCACGTCCGAGCATTTCGTGGGCAGTTTCTACTACTCGTTCGTGCTCGGCTTCAACAAAACCGCACTTGGCGGCAAGGAGCCGAAATCCTGGGCGGACCTGTTCGACACCAAAGCCTTTCCCAGCAAGCGCACGTTCTACAAGTGGTCCGCGCCAGGCGTTCTCGAGATCGCCCTGTTAGGCGATGGCCTCGCGCCGGACAAGCTCTATCCGCTGGACCTCGATCGGGCGTTCAAAAAGCTCGACACGATCAAGTCCGAGATCGTCTGGTGGAGCGGCGGCGCGCAATCTCAGCAGTTGCTGGCCTCGGGTGAGGCGCCGCTTGGCCAATTCTGGAATGGCCGCGTTTTCGCCGTGCAGAAGGACCAGCCCGGCATTGGCATGTCCTGGCAGCAGAACCTGACTGCGGCGGATGTCCTGGTCGTGCCCAAGGGATCGAAGAGCAAGGACGAGGCCATGAAGTTCCTTGCGTTCGCGACCTCAGCCAAGCCGCAGGCCGATATGGCGGCCTTGTCAAACTATGCGCCCATCAACACGGAAGCGGCGAAGCTGATGGCGGCGGCGGACACGGCGACGCTGCCCGACCATCACGCCGAGGGCCAGATCAATCTCGACATGGCCTACTGGGCGGCGAACCGCGAGGAGATCGGCAAGCGCTGGTACGAGTGGCAGGCGAAATAGCCCGTCCCGGCGAGGACAGGACGCAACCGGCCGCGTCCACGCGAGACAAGGCCACCGTGCGCGCCCCTCGCAGGATATCGGGGTTCTGGCCCACCTCGCCTGCCCTGGCGCTGCTCACGGTGTTCTTCGTCGCGCCCGTCATCGGCCTGCTGCTTCGGAGCGTGCTCGATCCGCAGCCGGGCTTGCAGAACTACATCGAGGTGTTCGGATCGACGACCTATCTGCGGGTTTTCGTGAACACATTTGTCGTGGCGACGATCGTCACGGCTGCAACCTTGCTGCTGGCGTTTCCCGTTGCATGGTTCCTGGCAGTCGCGCCCCGGCGGTGGGCGTCGCTGCTGTTCGCAATCATTATGTTGTCCATGTGGACAAACCTGCTGACGAGGACCTACGCGTGGATGGTCCTGCTCCAGCGCACCGGGATCATCAACAAGACGCTGATGGACTGGGGCCTGATTGCCTCGCCCCTGCCGCTCATCAACAATCTGACCGGCGTGACCATCGGCATGACTTACATCATGCTGCCGTTCATGGTTCTGCCGCTGCAGGGCACGATCCAGAGCCTCGACCCGGCCACGTTCCGGGCAGCCTCGCTGTGCGGCGCGAACCGCTTGCAGGTCTTCACCCGCGTGTTCCTGCCTCTGGCTGTTCCGGGCATCGGCGCGGGCGTGCTGATGGTCTTCGTCATGTCTCTCGGCTACTTTGTGACCCCGGCGCTGCTCGGCGGCACGTCCAACATGATGCTGGCCGAACTCATCGCCCAGCTCGTCCAGTCGCTGCTCAACTGGGGCTTGGCAGGAGCCGTGGCGCTGATCCTGCTCGTCGTGTCGCTCGGCATCTACGCAATCCAGTTCCGTTTTTTCGGCTTCAAGGCCGCAGGCGAGGTGGAATAGGGCCATGCTGCTCGATTTCAATCGCCTTGGCGCGCTGCGTGCCGTCCTGTCGGCCATCGCCGTCCTCGTCGGCGCCTTCCTCTTGCTTCCGATCGTCTTGATCGTCCTGCTGTCTTTCGGCTCCTCGCGCTACCTGCAGTTTCCGCCGCCGGCCTGGACGCTGCGATGGTACGAGGACCTGTTCGACGACACCGAATGGCTGGCGTCCTTCGCGACAAGCTTCGAGATCGCGATCGTGGTCGCGGTCATCGCCACCCTGCTCGGCCTTATGGCATCTTTTGGATTGGCGCGGGGACGCTTCCCCGGAAAGGAGGCACTCAGGGCGCTGTTCCTCACGCCGATGGTCATGCCGGTCGTGGTCCTCGCCGTCGCGCTCTACGCCTTCTTCCTGCGCCTGCAGCTCAACGGCACGTTCATCGGCTTCGTCATTGCCCACACAGTCATCGCGCTGCCTTTCGCGGTCATCTCGATCAGCAATGCGTTGGAAAGCTTCGACAAGAGCATCGAGGACGCCGCCGTGCTCTGCGGCGCCTCGCCGCTCGAAGCCAAGCTTCGGGTCACGCTGCCGGCGATCCGGTCCGGCCTGTTCGGAGCCGCGATCTTCTCGTTCCTGGCGTCCTGGGACGAGGTCGTGGTCGCGGTCTTCATGGCCAGCCCAGACCTTCAAACACTCCCGGTCCGCATCTTCTCGACCCTTCGGCAGGACCTTTCGCCGGTGATCGCCGCCGTGTCGAGCATCCTGGTCGCGCTGACCGTTCTGCTCATGGCGATTGCCGCCCTTTTCCGCAGGGGCAAGCCCGCATGACCCGGCCATTCCTGTCCATCCGCAGCATCGAGAAGACCTACGGGCCCGTCGTTGCCGTCCAGGATGTCTCGCTCGATATCGTCAAGGGCGAGTTCGTCACCTTCCTCGGACCCTCCGGGTCCGGCAAGAGCACGACGCTCTACGCCATCGCCGGCTTCCTCGAACCAACCCGGGGCGATGTCCTGCTCAACGGCAAATCGCTGCTGAGCGTGCCGTCGAACAAGCGCAACATCGGCATGGTATTTCAGCGCTATACGCTGTTCCCGCATCTCAGCGTGGCTGACAACGTCGCGTTCCCGCTGCGCGTGCGGCGCCAGCCGAAAGCGGAGATCAACGCCAAGGTTGCTGCGATGCTCAAGCTCGTGCGGCTCGAGACCATGGCCGACCGCATGCCGGCGCAGATGTCCGGTGGCCAGCAGCAGCGCGTCGCCCTGGCCCGCGCGCTGGCCTATGACCCGCCCATCC